>NZ_JAILPX010000072.1 GCF_024699275.1 Selenomonas sp. | reverse complement strand
GGGCATCAAACCGATAATGCACATCAAAAACCAGACAAAGGACATGAAGTACACGCCCTCCCGAATGGTAAGCTGCCGCCCCCGCTGCTCACTGGAACCCATTTTTATCATCACGCGCCCCAATCCATAAGCAAAGGCCGCCGGCAGCACAAAAAGCCACGCTTCTGTGTCCCCCCAGATAAGCGCGGCCAAAAAGGGCACAGCAAGTGCCCCTGCCATAAGTATTGACATCTGCCCCATCAGGAGCCAGAAGAGTTCCAGCCCTTTTTCCTTCTCCATTGCCTTTTTCCCTGCCCGCCTTTCCCGCCCAAGCAAAAATCTTACATATATGCTATTATACCGCCATTACAGAAAATTAGCTATGCTGAAAATTTGCCTTCTTCACAAGGGAAAAGCACATCCAGTGACGCAGCCACCTTCTCCCCACGCTGGGCAAAGTAATGCGTATACGTATCCAGCGTCATGGAAACACTGGAATGTCCCAGCCTTACCTGTACATCCTTGGCGCTCCAGCCGGAAAGAAAGAGCTGTGTGGCATGCGTATGACGCAGGGCATGCGGTGTCGCCCGCACATGTGCCTTAAGCGCCGCCCGCCGAAAAGCACTGGCATACTGATGAATACCCTTAGGTGAACCATCATAGGTATAGATAAAATCTGCTGCAACTTCGTCCGGCTTACGCCATCCGGAAAGTTTCATTTTCTTATCTGTTCTTTGCCATTCCCGATAACATAAAAGTTTCTCTTTCAGTTTGCCGGAAAAGAAAATACTGCGGCGAGAAGCCTCCGTCTTAGGCTTCTCCAAAAACACCTGTCCGTGCACCTGATTCGTAACCTGCTCCACGCGCAAATAATTATGGTCAAGGTCAATCCTGTCCCAGGTAAGCCCCAGAACCTCCTCCGCCCGCATTCCCGTCATATACTGAAGCAAAATTGCCATATAAAGAGGCGGCTTACCTTCAGCCGCCTGCAGGAGGCGTAACGCCTCATCCTTATTCAATATGGTAATGGCTTTTTTCCGCCTTGGCGCCGCTGCCTGTAT
Organism: Selenomonas sp.; assembly: GCF_024699275.1. The sequence continues at coordinate 5,201 of NZ_JAILPX010000072.1, read as the reverse complement.
TTCCTCAAAGGGATTTTCCCTGATAAGCCCCTCAATCATTGCCTGCCGACAGGCAGATCGCCCCAAAATCACCAGCCGATGACGCACATTCTCCGTTGGCAGCTGATAGACAAGCTGCTGTAGTACGGTAACGGTCAAATCCTGAAAACACATATCCGCAAAAGTGCGCTGAACGTGTTTGAGCAGGGATTCATAATTCAGCCACGTATTTTCCCGAACTTGTGGTTTCTTGAAAGTCTCCGCATAGAACTGTATATAAGAAGCAACCTTGACCCGCTTGCCAGCCGCACCATGCTTCCCATACTTAATCCGCAAAGCCTCCAGCATCGCCAATGCCTCCGCCTGCGAATGAGCCGTCTTTCGTTTGCGGACAATCTTGCCTGTTTCAGCGTCCCTGCCCATACTCACACTGACCACATAGCGGCCATGCGTCTTGTCATAATAAATAGAGCCTTCCCCATTGACACGTTTCATAAAATAATACTACCTCCAACATAAATTTACCGATTTATCATATAAATTGGTTATTGGTATATATTATTTTAATAACGAATATTCATCAAGGAGTTTTGTCCACTATAACAAGCACACATAAATTTTGCTTGACTAAATCAATAATTGCAGCATAAAAAAAGGCGGGCTTAAATCCCTCCCTGATTTATACTATTTGCTTAAATCCTCGCCGCACATCCCTGCCCGGCAAATACGCGATAAATGCCATCTGCTTCGCCTCTCATCACGGCGCCGTCATGGATGAAGACTCCCTGCATCAAGCTTTTTATCCCGCTTACACCTTATATATCGTTGTCCTTGCCAAAAACTTAAGTCTTTTTTGAAAAAAATTCTATATTTTTTTCACGCAAAAATATGAACAGAATGACAACAATCGTCAATAATAGCCGTTCTCCCTGTCCAGACCGCAAAGCACTGTACAAAGAATAACGACTGCTAATTATTGTTTCCTCGTTGTTGCAACGAGGATGAAATCTGTAGTTATTATAAGATGTATGCTCTGTCCTGTCAAGATGTTGCGGTGTTATTTGAATCCGGCAAGCGTGTGACAACTGTACTTTTTTTCTTTCTTCCTTGTACTTTATCGCGTGTAAACAAAGCGAAATCAGACCAAACAGGTTTCGCCGCTCAAAGCGCACAAACCTTAACAGACGCGCCTCGATGCCGTTTTCCTGCTCTTGTTTTCTGGATTTAAGCGCGACGGTGAAATCAGGGAGGAATTTAATCATGAGTATGGTAGTTAAAAACAATATGTCGGCAATCTCGACGCTGAACACACTGAACAAGAACAGCAGTGCACTTGCCAAGAGCCTGCAAAAAGTTTCTTCAGGCATGAAGATCAACAGTGCCGCAGACGATGCTTCCGGTTACGCAATCTCCGAACGTATGCGCGTGCAGATTCGGTCACTCGACCAGGCCAATGCCAATACGCAGAGCGGCAACAGCATGATGAAAGTTGCCGAAGGTGCGGTTTCCTCAACGGTTGATATTCTCAAAACCCTCAAAGAGAAAGTTATCAACGCCGCCAACGACACCAACACCGACAGTGACCGCCAGACGATTCAGAAGGAACTTGACCAGTCCATCGACCAGATTGACGATAATGCCAATGTTACCTTTAACGGCAAATACCTGCTGGACGGCTCGAAGAACAATGTCGGCGAAGCAACCTACACTGCGCTGTCTAATCAGAATCTGTCCAAGAGCACCACTGCCGACACGAAACTGGTTGACCTCAAAGCCCGCAACGAGGATTCGCTGGAACTTCTGGCCACCGACCGCATCACCGTTTCCTATGTGCAGGCCGGCAAGACTTATTCCGCGACCTTCCAGGTAGGCGACAAGACCTTGCAGGATATCTTCAACGAAGCAGAAAATATTGACAAAGACAGTCAAATTTTCGCCAGTTCATCCAACGAGGCCATTCAGAAAGCCAGCGGCGTGACAAATGCTTCGACCACGGATGCGGAGAATAAGGCGATTGCCTACTTACAGTCACAGTTAGGCGATGGTACTCAGACTGCCGGTGCTTTTAATGCCGTAGATGCTCCTAATGGTGTTTATGGCGTAACCGGCAACTATCAGGATGCCAATGGCGACTGGTATGAAGAAGGTGCCCTGCACAAAGCGGTATCAGCTGCGCAGAAAGCCGTAGACAAAGCTACTGCCGCCATCGGCACCTACACCACTGGTGCTACCACCAATTCCGGTACGGCTGGCGCATTAGGCGCTGCTTTGGAAAAGGCAGGTATTTCTTGGGATGGTCAGGCATCTTCTCTGGACACGGCTCTGATGGAAGAAGCACTGGAAAAGGCTTATGCCGATCCCACCAATGACGGACTCAAGGAAGCCGTAGCTGCATACCGTGAAGATGTCAGCGATTTGGCAGCCGCTAATGAACAAAAAGCCACCGCTGTTGCTGACTATACAAAAGCCAGCGACCAGTTGCAGGCACTCACTGCACAAAAAACTGTCAATGATGCAAAAGCCACGGTATCTGCTCTGCATAGCGCTTTAGAAACCGTCATTGCAACAAAAATTGATGATGCAACCACCAATGTCAAACTGGCTTACTCCGATGTAACCAAAATAAAAGCCTCGGATGGTTCCGTTGAGGCAAAAACCGATCATGCTGCTGCTGATACCAGCGAAACCTTGCGAGCTGATATGAAAGCTGCTTTCAGCAACGCATTGGATGTTGCCGAAACTGCCGGTATTGCAGATGGTAAAGCACTTGATGGAGCAAAAGCGATAGCTGCACTGTTTAAGGGAGGCGCGGCCGGCTCTACGCAGCTCATGTCTGATAACGATGTAACTCCCTACGGCAATGCTCTTGAAGCATTGGAGGATGCAAAACGCGCCTTGGGCGGTGCTGTGACTTCCGGTTCTACGCTGTCTGACGGCACTACCGCAAAGAAACTTTCCGATGCCCTCAAATCCGCGCAGGAAGAGGTCGTTTCCAAGTTCAGCGGTCCGCAGCTCATGACGGGCGCTAATGTCGGTGTCAATGCCGCAGGACAGATTGTTTCCACCGCCAGCGGGGAAAACGCCATCACCATTACCGCCAACAAAGCAGGTATCGGCGGCCAGATTTCCGGCTTCAATATCCGTATTGCCGATGCACAGGGCAATTTGAAGAAATCTGCCGAAGCTTCTCTGGATGCTTTCAGCGAGACTGTCCGCGCCCAGAACAAGTCCGAGGACAATGCCATCTCCTTGCAAGTTGGTGCACAGGCAAACCAGGCCATTACCATCGGCCTCACCGATATGCGCTCCGAAGCCCTCGGCCTTAAAGGTGCAGATGGCACCAAGCTCAATATCAGTACCCGTGACAAGGCTAACGCCGCCATCAACGTACTGGATAACGCTATTTCCAAGGCGCTTGACCAACAGACCACCATTGGTTCTATCGAAAGCCGCCTGACCTATACGAGCAGCAACCTGACCACGTCCAGCGAAAACGTACAGGCTTCCGAGTCCACGATTCGCGATGCAGACATGGCCAAGGAAATGACGGAGTACACCAAGAACAACGTACTCCTGCAGGCTGCACAGTCCATGCTTGCGCAGGCTAACCAGAGCAGTTCCTCTGTTCTGTCACTCTTGCAGTAAGCCACTAACTAACTTTGGTCTAAGTGTCAGCAGCGAGATTGCTAGCCTTGCCGAGACCTGACATTTTAGATATTTACTACCATTGCCGGAGTCGCCTCTCTCCTTGGGGGCGGCTCCCTTTTTATGCCTAAAATCACCTGTCGCTATCATATACTTATGTATTTACTTTTCTTAACACCACTTGTAAAATATTATCAAGGCAACAATAAAATCAATATTGAGACGATTATGCAGAAGATGTAATAAGCTATGACGAACATATCAGCCATGAAAATAAGTGCCATGATGCCATCGTGCTTCCCGATAGATTTACCAATCCCGCAGATGCAATACAGTTATTGCAGGATTTTCTAAAATACATCAACATCATAGATATGGCTGAAATTCAAATTATTCAACAAGGAGGACTGCCATATGGACAACACAAATAATTGGGTCAACAAGTATCTGCGCTGGCTCACTGATAACCTTACAGAAACGAATCTGGCAGACGGCTTGTCCGAAATATCCACACCATTTGTCGATCGCTTTGGAGATGGTATAACCGTCTATGTAAAAAAAGATAAAAACAGCAGTGCCCTGACATTATCGGATGATTTTGCACTCGTTAATAACACCATTTCCATTGGCGAAAATCCTTCTTTGCAAAAAATAAACGCCCTGCAAGTTTTTCTGTCACCTTACGGAGTAACCGTTACCAAAGACGGAGAACTGCAGATGTCTGCGCATGAAGATGATTACCCTGTAAATCTGCATCTGTTTATACAAGCTTTGGTATCTGCTAATGATATGTTCGCTCCTCGCTACAAACAGGGCAGCAAAGCAAACATTTTCATGGCGCTTTGCCAGTGCCATGGTCAGAAAGAGAAACCTATCTCGATGAACTAGCCGTATAAAATAAAGGCAGGCAGTACAATTACCAATCGGCTAAAGCACGGTAATTGTACTGCCCGTTTTATTGTATTTATTCCTTTCCCTTGAAATACTTGATAACCTGCTGCGAAAACCGAGTCTGAATAAAGAGGATGGTTCTGTCTCCAGGCTGCAAAACCGTATGACCATTCGGAATGCTGGCTTCGCCGTTCCGCACATAGGCGCAGACCAGACATTCCCGCGGGAGTTTTACATCCATCAATTTCTTGCCTGCCACCGGTGCCCCCTGCTGTACGATCACTTCCACCGCCTCGGCCTTGGCCCCTTCGAGCAGGGATACGGATACCACCCCGCCGCGACGGGCAAAGGCCAGTACCTCACTGGCCGACAGCAAACGTGCCGACAAAACGATATTGACGCCGACTTTCTCCATCAGTTCCACATACTCATTGCGGGACACACGCACGACCGTCTTGGTCTTATTGCCGGACAGATGACGGGCCAGCAATGCCAGCATGAGATTCAGCTTGTCATCCTCCGTCAGGCACACAACCACATCAGCGTGGGCCACATCCTCTTCCACGAGCAGGTCAATATCCGTGCCATCCCCGCAGATGGCAATGCCGTTGGTGAGCATTCCCGCCATGAGCTGACAGCGTTCCCTATCCTGGTCAATGACCTTCACGTGGACGCCCTGTTCATCC
>NZ_JAILPX010000003.1 GCF_024699275.1 Selenomonas sp. | reverse complement strand
GAATCAATCGATAGTGCTCTCCGCCGCTTCAAGCGTATGTCCCAGAAAGCTGGTACGCTGGCTGAAGTGAGAAAACGTGAACATTACGAGAAACCGAGCGTTCGCCGCAAGAAGAAATCTGAGGCAGCTCGTAAACGCAAGTTCAGATAATTTGCGCGAGACATCTGCAAGTCGTAAGATTTTCAGATGTCTTTTTTACTACGCTTTTTTAAGATGAAAGGATGATTAGAATGTCACTGAAAGAACAATTAACGGCTGATATGAAGGAAGCAATGAAAAACAAGGAAAAGGAGCGTTTAGCGGTTATCCGTATGGTACGCGGTGCTGTTCGCCAGCAGGAGATTGACGGACAAAAGGAACTGGGGGATGAAGACGTTCTTGCTGTAATCAGCAAGGAGGTAAAGATGCGTCGGGATTCCATTGAAGAGTTCCAGAAGGGCGGCCGTGAGGATTTGGTGGAAAAGACACAGGCAGAAATCGATGTATTGATGCCTTATCTGCCAGCACAACTTTCCGAGGATGAAGTGCGAGATCTGGTAAAGGCTGCTGTAGAGCAGACGGGCGCTTCGACGCCAAAGGATATGGGGAAGGTCATGGGGGCATTAATGCCGAAGGTTAAGGGACGCGCTGATGGTAAAATGGTCAATACCATTGTCAAGAGCTTCCTGCAGGGGTAAAATCGTTTATCGTCGCACTATTTACGTGGGGTGAGTATATGGATGCAATGGTTAATATGCCCGTGTTGCAGATGTTGCTTTTAGCCATTATGTTTTTGGCTGTAATGGTAGAAATCAAGACCGGCGGCATGGGAGCAGGAATCCTGCTGGGATTGGTAGCTGCTGGTGTCTTTTGGGGCAGTCAGTATGTGAAGGGCTTAGTGTCCTTATACCAAATTGCCATTTTTATGGGAGGCATTATCTGCATTATCATAGAGATGCTGCTGCCAACGGTTGGACTGTTGGCAGGTTTAGGGGTAGCGGCCATGCTGTACAGTGTGGTGCTGGCTCTGGGGGGCGATATTCAGGCTCTCTATGCCATGCTTATTTCTTTTGTGGCAGCGATTGTGATTTTTGCCCTGGTTGTGAAACGCTTGCCATCCAGTGCGCTTTGGAATAAAGTCGTATTGAAGGATGAGAGCCGCAGTGAGCGCGGCTTTGTCAGTGCAGTGCCGAGGGACTCTCTTTTAGGGGTGACTGGTGAGGTCATGACAGAACTACGGCCTTCGGGCAGTGCAAGACTTAACGGTAAACCGGTGGATGTGGTTTCAGAAGGTGCTTTTCTTCCTAAGGGAACACCTGTTCAGGTGGTGGCTGTTGAAGGGAATCGTGTGGTTGTTCGGCGGATTTGATTTTTGAGGAGGTTGAAAAGATGAGTGGTTTGATTGGTACTGGTTTTTTGCTGGTTCTAATGATTGCATTTATCATGGTTTTCCTGCACTTTGTGCCCATTGGGCTTTGGATTTCTGCTTTGGCCGCAAACGTGCGGGTGGGCATTATGACCTTGGTGGGAATGCGGATGCGTCGCGTGCCGCCCAATAAAATTATTCTGCCTTTGATTAAGGCCAATAAAGCTGGTCTTGATGTGGCGGTTAATCAGCTGGAGGCCCATTATCTGGCTGGTGGTAATGTTGATAAGGTTGTGGATGCCCTTATCGCAGCGCATCGTGCCCAGATTCCCCTTCCCTTTGAACGTTCTGCCGCCATCGATTTGGCCGGTCGTGATGTGCTGGAAGCCGTGCAGATGAGCGTCAATCCTAAGGTGATTGAAACGCCGGTGGTTTCTGCCGTGGCGAAAAATGGTATTGAACTCAAAATCAAGGCGCGGGTTACAGTCCGTGCTAATATTGACCGGTTAGTTGGTGGTGCAGGGGAACCGACCATCATTGCCCGGGTGGGGGAAGGTATTGTCACCACTGTTGGGTCCTCTGCCAGTCATAACGATGTGCTGGCCAATCCGGATGATATTTCCAAAACGGTTTTGGAAAAAGGGTTGGATGCTGGTACCGCCTTTGAAATCCTTTCCATTGATATTGCGGATGTGGATGTAGGCCGCAACATTGGTGCTGAACTGCAGACGGACCAGGCTGAGGCTGATAAGCGCATTGCCCAGGCTAAGGCAGAAGAACGCCGCGCTATGGCCGTAGCTAAGGAACAGGAAATGAAGGCCTATACGCAGGAAATGGATGCAAAAGTCGTAGAAGCTCAGGCAGAGGTACCTCATGCTATGGCTCAGGCTTTACGGGAAGGCAAGCTGGGGGTTATGGACTATTATAATCTCAATAATGTACAGGCTGATACGGATATGCGTAACGCCATCAGTACGGGCAATAGTGCTGGAAAATTGCAGGCCCCCAGTGCGCCGGTAAAATAAGGGGGGATACCCATGGATTCCTTTTGGGTCATTGTCCTCTTTATCCTCTTTGCTGTATTTTCTGATCGCAAGGATAAGAAGAAGCCTGTGCCAAAACGGCGAATACCGGATGGAGAAACAAATCCTTTTCCAGACAGGCAAAACTCCAGCAAAAACAAACGGGAAAAAATCGAGATTCCGGAACTGCGGGGAGCGCCGCCTTTGCCGGAAATAAGGACCAGTTCCCGCGTACAAGATCATGATGCTATTCTGCCAGAACAGGCTCGCTATCAGGAGATGCTGCGAAAAAGGATGAAAAAGCAGCAACGGGAACAGGAAAGTTCCCCGGTAATTTCCGTGGAGACTGCCTTGCCGCAGGGTGTGGCTAACGTAAACAATTTACAGCAGGCGGTTATCTGGACAGAGATTTTGGGGAAGCCCAAAGCTTATCGAAGAAGATAAATCGAATAGAAGAGCGGCGGCAAGGCTTTTTGCATGAAAGGGGAAAGTCTTGCCGCTTTTTCGTGTAAAGAACTTAAATACGCATTAAAAATAGTCCGTTACCCTTGCATTTTTATTCAATAGAGTTGATAATAGAATATATGTGTCCTATAATGGAGGGGTTATATGAAACGTATTTTCTTCTATATCCATTTATTGCTTATGACAACTTTATGCTTGCTTTTACCCCTGTCTGCTGCTTCGGCGGAAGAAGGGGATTTTAGTGAGCGTATTAGTGGCATGGCTGAAATTACAGGTATTCGTGACAGCTTCGATGGAGATAAGACTCGCATTGTTATTGATGCATCTAAACCTGTTACCTATAAGAAAATGGTGCTTTCCAATCCAGATCGGGTGGTTTTGGACATTGCGAATGCATGGCTTTCACCAAAGCTGGATAAGCATATTGCTATTCAGAATCGCTTCGTTGGCGATATGAAGATTGCACAATTCGATCCCAAAACGGTGCGTGTGGTCGTGGAAACCAAGGTGGGGAAGAATAATTATCGGATTTTTTCGCTGAATGGGGGGGCGGTCCCTGGGCGAGTGGTCCTTGATTTTGGCAATCTTACGGATTCTGAGGGAACCAGGATCGATGTGTCTAAGGGGAGTCATTCGGACACGGAGGCAGTAAAGCCGCAGCCAACACAATCTGTGGAAAAGCCAGCTGCCAAACCGGCTAAGCAGGATCCTGTTAGAGATGATGATATGGATGGTGAACTGGCCGGGATTACTGGCCTAAAGGGGCGCAAGATTGTACTTGACCCTGGCCATGGTGGTAGCGATTCAGGTGCCATTGGCCCTACAGGGGTTATGGAAAAGAGTGTGGCTTTGCGGGTGGCTAATGAAGTTAAACGACTGCTGGTTAAGGAAGGCGCTACGGTTTACATGACCCGCAATGCAGACATCGAAGTGTCGAAGAAAAGAGCTAAGGCCACGGATATAGAAGAGCTCCAAGCCCGCTGCGATTTAGCAAATGAAAAGCAGGCAGACATCTTTGTGTCCATTCATATGGATTCCTTCACGAATAGCGCGGCCCGGGGAACCACTGGCTATTATTATGCCTTAGGAGACAAGCGTTCCCGCTTGCTGGCTGATAAGATACGGGCTGGGGTGGTTGACCAGCTAGGCACCCAGAGCCGGGGCACCCAGAGCTGTAACTTCTATGTGGTGAAACATACCGATATGCCAGCTACCCTGGTGGAAGTGGCATTCATTTCGAATGAGAGTGAAGAGAAATTGATGGATAGCGAAGATGGCATTTGCAAAGCAGCCCAAGGCATTGCTGATGGTATAGCCGATTACTTTGGCTGAGAACGATATTTTCCGAAAAGATGTACGGAAGGAAAGGATTTTACGAATACCAATGGAAGACCAAAAGAATGAATTAACTCAGGCCGAAAGCCTTGCTAAGATGATGGAAGCCGATATGGAGGAGCGTAAAAAAGCTCTTTATCGTCATAAGCTTCCGGAACAGAATAACCTTAAGGATATGCTCAATGCCATGACGAAGGCAGAACTGGAGGATATCCGCTACAATCTTAATGTCAGCGGCGTTAGTTCGCTCAAAAAAGCAGAACTGGCTGAGAAGTTGGTTCCGGAAATCCTTAAGTTTACCCGCATGTGGCTGCCGTCTATTCTCTTGGAGGAATATGAATGCTTCCAGCATTTTATCCTGGAAAAAGGGAAAAGCGCAAAGTTGCGGGATGATGATATACGCTTGGATTACCTTAGAGGGCTGGGGCTTCTGTCCTGTGGTAAGGATGGGGACAAGCTTGTTTGGTATATGCCTAAGGAAATCCGGGCAGAATTCAAGAAACTGGATTCGCCCAACTTTGAGGCTTTGGCGACCATGAATACGGAAATTACTCGCCTAACGGCAGGTTATTTGTTCTATTATGGCTATATGGATTACGAAAATCTCTATACAAAAGTAGCGGGACAACTGGAGGCGGAGCAACGGGAAAACCTGTCTTTCAAGGATTTCGTGGGCATTATGCTCAATGCTTCCTGCTGGACCAACACTTTGGTGGCCCTGCCTCAGGGAGTAAAGTACTATACGCTGATTGATGAGAGTGCGCTGGAAGATGAACAGCAAAAGCACAGCAATCTGGACTTTGCAGAATTTGGCTATAAGCAGCTGTTTGAGGCTGGCGCAGATAATCATATTGACGATACCAATGAGTATAAGGAATTAGCGCAGTTCTTTATGAAGGAACACGGCTGTGATGTGCTGAAGGCAGCGGATATTGTTGGAGAAATCTTCATCCTGTTACAGAATGGCGGCTCCATGCAGGAGGCTGCTGAATATCTGGAACAGTTGGGCATGATGAAGGATGAAGCCAAGATGAAGGCGGTGGTCCCCTTGCTGATTGCTTATAATAACGAAACGCATCTTTGGCCCCTTAAGGGACATACTCCCAGTGAACTCTTTGCTAAGAGTGGTATGGGGCAGGTTATCCCTTTTGCTGAAGTGCGCCGCCAGAAAGTGGGACGCAATGATCCTTGCCCATGTGGCAGTGGTAAGAAATATAAAAATTGCTGCCTGTCAAAGGATGAAAACTAATGAAACAGACCTTTGGGTACAAGGCAAAAGCACGGCAATTCTTTGTGGTGCTTTTGCCCATCTTTATAACCCAGTTGTCATTAATGGCAACAGGGTTTTTTAATACGGTGATGGCTGGCCATATCAGTCAACAGGATTTAGCTGGCGTGGCTGTAGGCGTGAATCTCTTCATGCCTTTTTTCGGCAGTTTTCTCGGCATAATTTCAGGGCTAACACCGACGATTTCTCAGCTTTATGGTGCGGAAAAACAAGAAAAAATTGGTTATATAATCAAACAGGGCTTTTATTGGGCTTTTTCACTGGGTGTCGGTTTTGTGTCTTTTGGTTGGCTGGCTGTGCCCTATATTTTGCCCTTATTGAACCTGGAGCCGAGGGTTGAATCCATTACCAGTCAATATCTGATGTTTTTATCTTTGGGAATAATCCCGATCTTTATTTCTGCTGTGCTGCGGAATTTTATCGATGCCCATGGCTATACGCGTCTTACCATGTGTGTGACCATGTGTACGGTACCCACCAATATCGTCTTGAATTACATCTTTATGTATGGCCTTTGGGGAATGCCGGCTTTCGGCGGTGTGGGGGCAGGTATTGGTTCAGCCATTGCCTTAACCTTGAATCTTGTGCTGAATGTCCTGGTGGTCAGCACCTTAAGCCCGTTTAAGGAGTATCATGTATTCCGCCATTTACCGCGGTTGGATTTTCGCGAATGGAAGAAACAACTGGGGGTTGGCATTCCCATTGGTGCCACCATGTTCTGTGAACAGAGCATCTTTGGTGCGGTAGGTCTTTTTATGACGGCCTATGGCACGGTTATTGTTGCTGCACATCAGGCGGCCATGAACTTTACCACCATTGTTTATATGATACCTTTATCCGTGAGTATAACCTTGACTATCCTGGTGGGGTATGAAGTGGGGGCCAGGAGGCTGGAGGATGCTCAACAGTATATTCGGCTCAGCCGGTATTTGACTTTTTTCACAGTGGGAACTTTGGCTTTGCTGTTGACTCAATTCCGGGAAGCGATTGCCATACTTTATACCAGCAGTGCGGAAGTGCAGCCTATTTTGGCTGGATTCTTGATCTATGCGGTCTTCATGCAGTTTGCTGACAGCATCAATGCGCCCTTGCAAGGGGCCTTGCGTGGGTTTAAGGATGTACATGTGACCTTTTTATTGGCAGTGCTGAGTTTTTGGATTATTGGTCTGCCTGTGGGCTGGATTCTAGCCAGATTTACCTATATGGGTCCCTATGGATATTGGATTGGGCTGATTGCAGGCGTTATTATCGGTGCTGTTTGTTTGGAAATGCGTTTGCGGCGGGTTCAGGGGAAGTATTTGTGCAAGGGCCTTAATCGCTAGCCATTGTATCACATGCATGCAAGGATAATAAAGGATTAGGAAGTTTTAATTATGATTATGACCATTGAAAATTTTACCAAGAGTTATGGTGAGAAGAATCTGTTTTCCGGTGTGGATTTCAGCATGGATGCTGGCGATAAAGTCGGTATTGTGGGAGTGAATGGAACCGGTAAGAGCACCTTTTTGAAGGCAGTGGCTGGTTTGATTCCTGTGGATGCTGGTGAACTGACTACAATGCGGGGCTTGCGCATCGAGTATCTGGCTCAGGATAAGGTGTTTGAGCCGGAGAATACTGTTCTCATGGAAGTGTTTCGGGGGATGTCACCATTAATGCAGGCTCTGCGGGGGTATGAACTGGCTATGGCCGCGGTGGAGAAGGATGCCCATGATAAGAAAGCCCAGCAGGAAATCATGCGCCATACAGCCGTGATTGATGAGCAGGATGGCTGGCAATTGGAGGGGGCAGCCAAGACGGTTTTGACAAAGCTGGGCCTTAGGGATTTTACTGCTAAGGCGGGCACCCTGTCGGGGGGAGAGCAAAAACGGCTGGCGTTGGCTACGGCACTGATTCAGCCGTGTGATCTGCTGATTTTGGATGAGCCCACCAATCACTTAGATAGTGATACAATTAGCTGGTTGGAGGAGTATCTGCGGGCATTCAAAGGGGCTGTTTTAATGGTTACCCATGACCGCTACTTTCTGGATAATACATCAACGAAGATTCTAGAACTGGACAAAGGGCATGCTTATACTTATACGGGGAATTATTCGGAATATCTGGAACAGAAGGCTTCGCGTTTGGAACGGGAGCAGGCTACGGAGGTTAAACGGCAAAATTTTTTGCGTAACGAACTCAAATGGCTGCGCCGAGGGGCGCAAGCACGTTCAACTAAACAGAAAGCGCGTATTCAGCGCTATGAGGATGTGAAAGCCCAAAGCGTGAACCTTGATCATGGTACGGTAGAAATCGGTTTGGCAGGCAGTCGCTTGGGGCGTACAGTTATTGAACTGGATCATGTGCATTATGAAGTGGATGGCCGCGTCATTGTCAAGGATTTTTCCTATACGGTACTGCGCAATGATCGGGTGGGCATCTTAGGTGCGAATGGTACAGGCAAGACTACGCTTTTGAATATTATAGCTGGTTTGCTGCCACCAACCTCGGGAACAGTTACCATCGGTCAGACGGTGAAAATTGGTTACTTTGCCCAGCAGTCCCGGGAGATGGATGAACGGTTGCGGGCCATAGAGTATGTAAAGGAAGCGGCTCATTTTATCACGCTGGCAGATGGCACGCGGATTTCTGCTTCCCAGCTTATGGAGCGGTTCCTGTTTCCGGGTGATTTGCAATGGACGCCCATCGGGCGGCTGTCGGGCGGCGAGAAACGGCGTCTTTATCTGTTGCGGGTCCTGATGGAAGAACCGAATGTCCTGCTTTTGGACGAACCCACCAATGATTTAGATATTGAAACGATGGCTGTGCTGGAAAGTTTTATTGATGATTTTAACGGCGCAATTATTTTTGTGTCTCATGATCGTTTCTTTGTGGATCGGCTGGCTAATAAAGTCTTTGCTTATGAGGATGGCGGTAACCTGCGCATGTACGCAGGAGGCTATACTTACTATAAGGAAAAGGTGGCTGAGGACGAAACTTTGCATACAGTCCCAGATGAGTCACCAGCGAAAAAGTTAAAAGAAAAAACGATTGTAGAAGCGCAGCAGTCGGTTCCCTCTAAACGTAAGTTCACCTTCAAGGAACAAAAAGAATATGCAGAAATTGAAGGCGTCATAGCCAGCAAAGAAGGAGAACTGAAGGTTGTGCGTCTTCAGATGGTGGAAAATGCTACGGACTTTACGAAACTCAACGAACTGGCCAAAGAAGAAGAGCGGCTGGCAGGTGAAGTAGAACATCTGATGGAACGGTGGGAATACTTAGAAGAAATAGCGGCAGAACAGGATTGATTTTGGAAATGACTTGTCCCAAAGGCAGGTCATTTTTCTTTACAGGGATAGGGTTATTGTGTATAATCTAATGTATTAGCACTTTACGATATTAAAGGAGTAAGAAGTACATGGAAAAAATCATGGATACCTTTCTGCTGATGTTGGATGGCACACAGATTACCCTGGAAATATTTTTTGTTACCCTGTTGTTGTCTTTGCCCTTAGGGATGTTGGCTGCTTTGGGGCGTTTGTCCAGCTTGAAGCTGATCAGCCGGCTGGTGGAATTCTACATATGGCTTATGCGGGGGACGCCGCTGATGTTGCAGCTGTTGTTCGTTTACTTTGCACTGCCTATGGTGGGGATTCGCTTGCCCGATATGGCAGCGGCGTTGCTGGCTTTTACGTTGAACTATGCCGCTTACTTTGCGGAGATTTTCCGCGCAGGGATTCAGGCTGTGCCCAAGGGACAATATGAGGCGGCTAAGACTCTGGGGATGAGTTACCCGCAGACCATGCGCAGAATCATCCTGCCCCAGGTTATTCGGATTGTTCTGCCTCCGGTGAGCAATGAGACGATTAATCTGGTTAAGGACACTTCGCTGGTTTATATTTTGGCGATGAACGATCTGTTACGGGTTGCCCGGACGATTGTACAACGGGAGTTTGATATGACCCCCTTTCTGTTTGCAGCAATCTTTTACCTGGCAATGACCTTTGTTCTTACTTGGGGCTTTAAGAAATTGGAGGCATATTATGGCAAATACTGATATGGGTGAAGTCATGCTGAAGATGGTGGATATACACAAATCTTATGAAAATCTGGAAGTCCTCAAGGGGATTGATATCGAGGTTCGCCGGGGGGAAGTATTGGCCATTATCGGCCCTTCCGGATCCGGAAAAAGTACGCTTTTGCGGTGTATCAATAAGCTGGAAACTATTGACAAAGGCAGCATTATCATCAAAGATAAGGTTTTAGTGCAGACAAGGGATGGGGCAGCAGAGTATGCTAGTGGCAGGACGGAGCGGGAAATCCTGGCCAGTACCGGAATGGTGTTCCAACAGTTTAATCTCTTTCCCCATATGACGGTGTTGGAAAATCTTCTGGAGGCTCCGATGCAGGTAAAGGGGCTTAAACGTGACGAGGTAGAGCCTTATGCCCGGGAACTGTTGGCAAAAGTAGGATTATCCGATCGGGCAGATTATTATCCGTCACAATTGTCTGGTGGGCAGCAACAGCGGGTGGCAATAGCCCGGGCCTTGTGTATGAAACCGGATATTATGCTTTTTGATGAACCGACATCGGCTTTGGACCCGGAACTTACCGGTGAGGTATTAAAGACTATGCGGGAATTGGCGGCTGAGCATATGACCATGGTGGTGGTGACCCATGAGATGGCTTTTGCCCGGGAAGCGGCTAGTCAGGTTATCTTTATGGCAGATGGTAATATCGTGGAACAGGGAGAACCAGACGTTTTTTTTGCAGCGCCCAAGGAAGAACGCACAAAGGCGTTCTTGCAAAATATGTTGTGAGTGATGAATATAAACGATGACAAACGCGCGAAAATGTAGTACAATGATACAATGCGTATAAGCGTCATGAAGACTATATTTTGTAGGTGATAGATGTGTCAAACCCCATGTTTGATGTAATACAGAGTGACTTGGATGTACTGAATGAGGGGCTGATCGGGGCAGTTTCCTCACCGGTAGCGCTGGTGAATGAGGTGGGTACTCATCTCGTTACGGCAGGGGGCAAAAGGATTCGCCCCGCGCTTTGCCTGCTGGCAGCCAGAGGAGGCAAGGCTTTTTCATTGGAAAAGATTTTGCCTTTGGCTGAAGCACTGGAACTTATTCATACCGCTTCTTTGGTACACGATGATGTAATCGATGAGGCGGATACTCGTCGAGGTGAGCCCACGGCCAATGCTAAGTGGGATAATCAGATTGCTATTTTGGGGGGAGATTATATCTTTGCCCGGGCCTTTGCCTTGGTGGCAGAGGGCGGATATGGTGATTATGTGTCCAAACGGTTGGCAGAATTGGTGGGCAATCTCAGCGTCGGTGAAATCATTCAGGACCACACGGTATATCAGGCGGTCAAAGATTTGCGGAATTATTATGAACGCATCCAAAAGAAAACGGCGGATTTTTTGGAAGTTTGCTGCGAATTGGGTGGAATTGTAGGTGGTTTGTCGGAAGGAAATACGAAAAAGCTGGCGGAATACGGCCATTGTATTGGTATGGCTTTCCAGATCACTGATGATGTACTGGATATTATGCAGACATCTGAGCAGATTGGTAAACCAGCGGGGAATGATATTCGGCAGGGGATTGTAACCCTGCCGGTGATTCATGCGCTAAATGTCAGTGTTGATGCCGAAGAATTAGCAGATATTGTTACGAATCCCGAGATGACAAGTGAGATGGTGGCCCGAGCCTTGCAGATTGTTCGTTCTACAGATGGTGTAGATGTGGCTAAGGCTAAGGCTGATGAATATTTGGAACGGGCTCGTCAGGTTATTCCATCTGACTTACCAGAAGAAATTCGGGATGCATTTGTACAGGTGGCAGATTTCATTGGCGATCGTGATTTTTAAGCAGTAATTGATGAGAGGAGATTCACCATGTTTGGAATCGGTGTACCAGAACTTATCTTGATTTTAGTGGTGGGGCTGGTGGTGTTTGGGCCGGGAAAACTTCCTGAAATTGCGCGCTCTTTGGGCAAGGGGATGCGGGAAGTCAAGAAGGCTACCAGTGCATTTTCTCAGGCAATTAATGCGCCCTTGGAAACTCCTGTACAGCAACAGGCAACGCAGCAGCCGGTACAACAACCTGTACAACAACCTGTAAATCAGCAGGCACCTGTGCGTAATACGACGCAGGCGGTGAATACACCCGATGTGACGCCGGAGTCTGCTCCTGCACCGAAGCCGGCATATGAGGCACCGACTCAGGAGTCTGTGCGTCAGCAAATTGCAGAACAACAGGCTAAGAAAGACGCATAATTTTTCGTTTTCATTGTGGTATTGAGATGCCCGGTGGTTGATGATACTTTCCTTTTATTTGTACGGGTTTGTCTAACGAGAGGGGAAAGCATCATTAGTCGCCGGGCTTTTTTGTAAAGCACATATTTGCCATATGATGCTGTGAGGACATGCCGCCAGGATGCAAAGCTTTAGTGCGGTTTGTGGAGTTGTTTACATCGGAGCACAAAGACGCCGTGGAAGCTGGTAATATTTTCCCTACGCCATAGACAGGCTTGTCAAAAGCTGCGGGAAAACATCACCAGCCTCCACGGCTTTAGTGCGGTTTATGGAGTGGTTTACATCGAAATGCAAAGACGCCATGGAAGCTGGTAATATTTTCCCTACGCCATAGACAAGCTTGTCAAAAGCTGCGGGAAAACATCACCAGTATCCACGGCTTTAGTGCGGTTTATGGAGTGGTTTACATCGAAGTGCAAAGACGCCGTGGAAGCCGGTAAGATTTTCCCTACGCCATAGACAAGTTTGTCAAAAGCTTCGGAAAAACATCACCAGCTTCCCCTGCCCTCCGCCTTTTGCCTCGATTCCTTGCTGCTTTTTTAACTTTTTTTTAAGATAGTGTTGACAATAGCCTGCGACTCGTGTAATATAATACAAGTCGCTGACAGACACGGCAACGAAACAGCATAGCAAGCCTTGATTGGCAGGCCGCTGGTGAGTGCCGAAAAGCTTCGAAAAAGATTTCAAAAAAGTTCTTGACAAGCTGAGTTGAATGCGATAAGATAAATGAGTCGCTTGAAGCGAGAGAGCAGAAAGCGAAACAGATTGTTCTTTGAAAACTAAACAATGCAAATAATCATGCAACATGATTAAAGCCAGATGTTAAAAGAAGTTTTTACTTCTTTATTAA
>NZ_JAILPX010000002.1 GCF_024699275.1 Selenomonas sp. | reverse complement strand
ACGCCTCCAGGCGCTGCAAAAAGAATTACTGACGAGCAAGTGATGAAACTGGGGTGACAGCGAAGTTATGAAAATGAATCCGGAAGAAATAACGGCCATCATCAAAGACCAGATCAAGAACTACGAAGTAGACTTGAACGTTGATGAAGTTGGCACGGTTATCGAAATCGGTGACGGTATCGCCCATATCCATGGACTGGAAAAGGCCATGGCTGGTGAGCTGTTGGATTTTGGTAATGATATATTTGGTTTGGTCCTGAACCTTGAACAGGACAATGTAGGTGCCGTTATTCTGGGTGGTGAAACCCAGATTAAGGAAGGTGCACAGGTTAAGCGTACCGGCAAAATCATGCAGGTGCCGGTAGGTGAAGCAATGATTGGCCGTGTCGTTGACGCTATTGGCCGCCCAATCGACGGTAAAGGCGATATCAAGGCGGAGGCGTTCCGTCCTGTAGAGTATCACGCACCGGGCATTGCTGACCGTAAACCGGTTAAGGAACCTCTACAGACTGGCTTGAAGGCAATCGATGCTCTCGTACCTATTGGCCGTGGACAGCGTGAGCTCATCATTGGTGACCGCGGTATCGGTAAAACGGCTATTGCTGTAGATACCATTCTCAATCAGCATGATCAGAATTGTATCTGTGTCTATGTTGCTATTGGTCAGAAGGCTTCCACGGTAGCTCGTGTGGTAAAGACTTTGGAAGAAGCCGGCGCCATGAAATACACCATTGTCGTTGCGGCAACTGCTGCAGACAGTGCACCGTTGCAGTATCTGGCACCTTATGCCGGTGTTGCTATGGCAGAACATTTCATGTATCAGGGCAAGGCCTGCCTCTGCGTATACGACGATTTGACGAAGCACGCAGCTGCTTACCGTGCAATGTCCCTGCTGCTCCGCAGACCGCCCGGACGTGAAGCATATCCTGGTGATGTATTCTACTTGCATTCCCGTCTGCTGGAGCGTGCGGCTAAACTGAACGATGAATTGGGTGGCGGTTCCATTACGGCTCTGCCGATTATCGAAACCCAGGCAGGAGATGTTTCCGCATACATTCCGACTAACGTAATTTCCATTACGGATGGTCAGATCATGTTGGAATCCGATGCGTTCTATTCAGGTATTCGCCCGGCTATCAATGTAGGTCTGTCTGTATCCCGTGTAGGTGGTTCTGCCCAGATTAAAGCCATGAAACAGGTCGCTGGTACCATGCGTCTGGACTTAGCTCAGTATCGTGAATTGGCTGCTTTTGCCCAGTTCGCGTCTGACTTGGATAAGGCGACTAAAGCACAGCTGGATCGCGGTGCCCGTATGGTTGAAACACTGAAACAGGCACAGTACAGCCCGCTGTTGGTTCAGGAACAGGTTATGGTAATCTTCACTGCTGTTCGCGGTTTCCTGGCTGATATTCCGGTTGAACGGGTCGTTGATTTCCATAATGATTTCTTGAAGTTCATGCGTGCGCAGCATCCGGATATCGGTGCGAAGATTGCAGAACAGAAGAAACTTGATGATGCAATTGAGGCAGACCTCAAGAAAGCCATCGAAGAATTCAAGGAAACTGTATCATACAAAATGGCATAAGGTTAGCGAGGTGATTCTTTTTGGCTAGTTTACAGGACATCCGCCATCGCATTAAGAGCGTAAAGAGTACCAAGCAGATAACCAGTGCCATGAACATGGTCGCAACATCCCGGTTGCGTCATGCGAAAGAGGCAGCCCTGGCCAACAAGCCTTATGCTGAAAAAGTCGTGCAGGTGGTACAGCAGATTGCTGCGAATGCGGGAAATGATTTTTCCCATCCCCTGCTCACAAAGCATGAGGCCGGCAAAAAGCTCATTTTGCTTGTCACCAGTGACAAGGGCCTTGCCGGTGCTTACTCATCCAATGCCTGCAAGGCGGCGGAAGCACTGGTGGAGGATAAGGCCAATACCCCTATGGTCATCGTAGGCCGCAAGGGTACCAGCCATTTCAAGAATCGCGGTTATGATGTGGTTAAAAGTGTTATTGGTGTCAGTGAACGCCCCACTTTTGATTTAGCTAAACGATTGGCTGACGATTTGGTGGAACGCTTTAAGACTGGCGAAATCCGCGAGGTGCAGATGGTTTATACGAAGTTCATCTCGGCAATCAACTGTGAACCCCAGACGCTGAAACTTCTGCCCTTTGAGGCAGAGGGTGCAGAAGAAGGTCCGCATGCCGAGTATATCTATGAACCGGATGCGGCAACGGTATTAGGGAGTCTGCTGCCGCAGTATCTCTATACCACCATTTATGCAGCGCTCCTGCAGTCAGCGGCCAGTGAATTGAGCTCCCGCATGAACGCCATGAGCAATGCAACAGACAATGCAGAAGAGCTTATCAGCAAACTGGACCTCTACTACAACAAGGTACGTCAGGCAGGTATCACCAACGAAATCACTGAGATTGTTGGCGGTGCCGAAGCTCTGAAATAAGGGCATCGTAAGGAGGTTTACCATTGGCAAAAGGTAAAGTCGTACAGGTTATCGGACCTGTCGTAGATATTGAATTCCCGGCTGGGGAACTGCCGGAAATATTGAATGCAATCACCATCAAGGGCAAAGCTGGTGAAGTGGAAATCGATCTGGTGGTCGAAGTCATGCAGCACCTGGGTGACAGCGTAACCCGTTGTATCGCCATGAGCTCTACGGATGGTCTCACTCGCGGGATGGAAGCCGAAGATACCGGCAAGCCGATTAGTGTCCCCGTTGGTGAAGGTACTCTGGGCCGAATCTTCAATGTATTGGGTCAGACCGTTGACAAGGATCCTGCGCCGGTAAAGGCTGCTGAGTATTGGCCGATTCATCGTCCAGCTCCTGAGTTTGAAGACCAGGAAACCAGTGCACAGGTACTGGAAACAGGCATTAAGGTCGTTGACCTTATTGCACCTTACGCCCGCGGCGGTAAAATCGGCCTCTTTGGTGGTGCCGGCGTAGGTAAGACCGTATTGATCATGGAGCTCATCCACAACATTGCCACTGAGCATGGTGGATATTCCGTGTTCGCTGGTGTAGGTGAACGTACCCGTGAGGGTAATGACCTCTGGGGCGAAATGAAGGAATCCGGGGTTATTGGCAAGACCGCTTTGGTTTACGGCCAGATGAATGAACCCCCTGGAGCACGTATGCGTGTAGGCCTTACGGGCCTTACCATGGCAGAATACTTCCGTGATGTTCAGCATCAGGACGTGCTGCTCTTTATCGATAACATCTTCCGTTTCATTCAGGCAGGTTCTGAGGTATCGGCACTTTTGGGTCGTATGCCTTCAGCCGTAGGCTATCAGCCGACGCTGACCACGGATATCGGTGCTCTGCAGGAACGTATTACGTCCACCAAAGACGGTTCCATTACGTCCGTACAGGCCGTATACGTGCCCGCCGATGACCTTACTGACCCAGCACCGGCTGGTACATTCACGCATCTGGATGCAACGACGGTTCTTTCCCGTCAGATTGCAGAGCTCGGTATTTATCCTGCCGTTGACCCGCTGGACTCCACCAGCCGTATCCTCAATGCTGAAGTTCTTGGTGAGGAACATTATCAGGTGGCACGCGGTGTTCAGGCTGTGTTGCAGAAGTATAAGGAACTGCAGGACATCATCGCAATCCTGGGTATGGAAGAATTGTCCGATGAGGATAAGCTCACGGTATCCCGTGCCCGTAAGATTCAGCGCTTCCTGTCCCAGCCCTTCTTCGTAGCGGAAGTATTCACCGGTTCTCCGGGGAAATATGTGCCGCTTAAGGAAACTGTGCGTGGGTTCAAGGAAATTCTTGAAGGAAAATACGATGACCTGCCGGAAGCTGCCTTCTATATGGTGGGCAACATTGATGAGGCTGTGGAGAAAGCAAAGACCTTGGAAAAGGAGGGATAATCGATGGCTACGATTCAGCTAGAGATTGTCTCCCCGGATAAAGTGGTTTATGCTGCAGATATCAGCATGCTGATTGTCCGTTCTACGGGCGGTGAGCTGGGGATTCTGCCGAAGCATGCTCCGCTGGTAACGGGGCTTATGCCTCATGCCATGCGTGTGCGCCTCAATAGTTCTGACAGGGACGAACAGCTTATTGCTGTGTCTGGCGGCTTCATGGAAGTAACGCCGGAAAAGATTACGGTACTAGCTACAGCCGCTGAGCAGCCGATTGATATCGACATCAATCGTGCCCAGCGCGCCATGGACCGCGCCCAGGAACGCATCGCTGCATTCCATCAGGGCGGCGACGAGGCCAGAAATATCGATATAGAACGTGCCCAGTTGGCATTGAGACGTGCTATTGCCCGACTCAGAGCAACGGGAACGGAAATCGAGAATTTGAAATAAGAAAAATGGCTTGCAGAGAAATCTGCAGGCCATTTTTTTATGAGCGAATTGGAAATAAACGAGGGGTAATATGCATTTATTATACAAGTTTACGTACATTTTCTTTGCTAATATGATATAATTATAGGCAATAAATGCCAAAATATCCTGAAAGGGATGATTGCGAATGGAGCGAAGCGGAATTATACCTTTAGTGAGTCAACTAATTCGTGAATATTATGAATTTGGCAATATTACAGATGTTCGTGATTTGCTGACCGAAGATGCCATCGCCTTCGGCTTAAACTCTCCCTGCTATATACAGGGGCGGGAGCAGGTGTTGGAGTTTCTGTCGGTTAACTACCAGAAAATAGCAGCAGTCAAGATGCGGAAAATCGTTTGTGGAGAAGTGGAAACAGCCCAAGGGATAACCGTACGGGCGGCTATAGAATTTTCTGCACCCAATCGCAGGCATAATACGCACCGAATCCTGATTATGTTTCGGAAAGAACAACAGTCTTATCGGATCTGTGGCATTAATGTGCAGCGGAGGGTGGCCAGTTTCATCTATAATTTGCATTATGACCGGTTGACCAATCTTTACAATAAAAAAGCATTCTGCCGGCGGGTGGCGGAATGCTTAAAAGATTATCCCGATAAGGAATTTGAAATCATGCGGTTCAACATTGCCCGTTTCAAGGTCATCAATGACCTGTTTGGTGAGGAAACCGGTGATAAGCTGCTGAAATACGTAGCCCAGTTCCTGACCAGCATACAGTTGAATCCCTGTGTGTATGCCCGCTTGTATGCGGATAACTTCTTATTATGCTATCCCACAGCGGGGAATCTGCGGGACCATTTGATTCATTCCCTGCAGATGCTGGCCGTATCCTTTGCGCTGGATTATCGTATAGAGTTTTATTATGGTGTCTATACCATAAGGGAACGGGACTTAGCGATTACGTCCATGCTGGATAGGGCCGCCATGGCATTGTTCAAATCAGCCCGTAACGGGCATATCATCTGTGGTGTATACGAGGATGATATGCGGGAGAGTATGGTCAGTGAACAGGTCATCGTCAACAATATGAGTGGCAGTTTGGAACGGGGAGAGTTTATGGTTTACCTCCAGCCCAAATACAATTTGCTGACGGAATCGGTGGTGGGGGCAGAGGCGCTGGTGCGCTGGTTTCATCCGCAATTGGGTGTTGTATCACCAGCTAAATTCGTGCCCATTTTTGAACAGAACGGATTTATCTATCAGCTGGACAAATATGTTTGGGAAAAGACCTGTCAGATGCTGCGCGAGGATATTGATGAGGGACGGCCGGTAATTCCAGTGTCCATAAATGTATCCCGGGTTGATTTTTATAGTCCCAATTTGGTTCAGAATTTTGAGGATTTAATCCAGCGTTATAATCTGGATCCCCATTTGCTGGAACTGGAACTGACGGAGAGCGCCTATGTGGAAAATCCCCAACAGATTATAGAGATAACCAAGGCGCTGCAGGAAAAAGGCTTTGTCATCCTGATGGATGACTTTGGCAGTGGTTATTCGTCGTTGAATATGTTGAAGGATTTGCCGGTAGATATATTGAAGATTGATTTACGCTTCTTGTCGGATTCCCAAGGCGTTGAAAATGGCCGGGCGGATAATATATTAAGTTCCATTGTGCGCATGGCTAAACGGTTGGATTTGCCGGTGATTGCCGAAGGGGTGGAAACCCAAAAACAGGTGGATTTTCTGCGGACCATTGGTTGTGAATATGCGCAGGGCTATTTTTTCTCGGAGCCAGTGCCCTGTGAAGATTATCGGGAACTAATTAAGAGTGACTATGTGGTGGAACAGAAGGTACGGCTGTATTCGGAGAATACGGAAGCGGTCCTGACACTTTCCAGCCAGCTCTATCAGCTTATGGAAGAATTGCGTAAGGTGGCACCAGACAAGGTGGCTGCTATAGAAGAAAAGATGAAACAGGATATTTAGTTTTTTTTCATGGTCATATCCGTCTGGTCGGCTTGGGCTTTTTGGATCATGACCTTTAGCCGTTCAATATTTTTCTTATGGCGCTCGATGGCAAAGCCGATGCGAATATGTTCTTCTTCGGTGAAGTCGGGATTTTCGTAGGATTTTTTGATGCGTTCCAACCGTTCTTCGACCTCCTGCAGTTCATCCTGCATGGGTTTGACATGTTGGAGGGCAAAACCATAGACTGCACGCAGCTGTTCTTCTACATATTGAGCGTAGCCGGGTTCGCCGGAAGCTTTTTCCAGGCGTTTGGCGATATGATAGATGATATCAAAGGGGCTTTCGCCACTGTGAATCATATTGACAATTTCCATCTTGGCCTGCTGTTCCTGCCCGTGGGGTTGGGTAATCAGCGGGTCAAGTTCTTTTTTTTCTTCATTTTCTTCGGACATTGATTTCTACTCCTCATTAAGCTGTTTTTCTGTGGCTGATTTTGTTTACAGTATAACAGAAACTTTTAGGAAATAAAAGTTTACGAGTTTACACAGAAAAAACAAAAACGCACTTGCTTTGTCTTTTGTCTTTGTGCTATAATACGTTTATCCTAAAACGAAGGTGAACCTTGGAGTTCATGTCTGGGAACATGGGACATGAGCTTTTTGTATGTTTGCTCGTGTTCATTATGAGTGGACAAAAGGTGTATTATGTGAGAAAAGAGTGTGAGTAAGTATGAAGCGAATGAGCAAAGGCGAAATCCTGACCGTCGGCCTGATGATGTTTTCTATCTTTTTTGGGGCTGGTAATCTGATTTTTCCGCCTGCCTTGGGGCAGGCTGCCGGCTCAAATAGCATTACTGCCATGATTGGCTTCTTAGTGACAGGGGTGGGGCTGCCCTTGTTGGGGATTACTGCTATCGCCATGCAGGGGGGCAAATATGTGGAATTCATGAACCGCAAAACCTATCCCTGGCTGGCTACGGCTCTACTGGTTATTTTGTATCTGACTATTGGCCCTGTATTTGCGGTACCACGTACTGGGGCAGTGTCCTTTGAAATTGGTATTCGTCCCTTCCTGGCCGCGGATGATTTGGCTTTGGGGCAGTTTATCTATACCCTGTTCTTCTTTGGGGCAACTTATTATTTGGCCATGACACCGAACAAGCTGATTGACCGTGTGGGGAAGATGCTGACACCGGCTTTATTGCTATTTTTGGTTATCCTTTTTGTGAAATCCTTTGTAACACCGCTGGGAGATGTGTTGGACGCAACCGGGAACTATATCGCTGCACCTTTCTCCCAGGGCTTCCAGGATGGTTATCAGACCATGGATCTGTTGGCTTCGCTTTCCATCGGTACCATTGTCGTCAATGCTATTCGTATGCGGGGGACTACCGATAATAAGTCCGTGAGCAAAATCTGCATCATTTCCGGATTTATTACCGTTGCGCTGATGACTTTGGTATATGGTTCCTTAGCTTATATCGGTGCTACCAGTGCCAGTGTTTTAGGCCATGTGGAAAACGGCGGTCAGCTGCTGGCGGGGGCTGTAGGTATTTTCTTTGGACCGGCAGGCAATTTATTAGTTGCTTTTATTATCGCGTTGGCTTGCCTGACTACTTCCTGTGGGATGATTTCCGGTATGGCGTGGTACTTCAACAAGTTATCGAAAAATCGCGTTTCTTACGCTCGGTTGGTGCAGGTTGCCACTTTGTTTAGCTTTGTGGCTTCCAATATCGGCCTGACGCAGATTATCGCCTTGTCTGTACCTTTCCTGGTAGCCATCTATCCATTGGTTATTGTGTTTGTGGTGTTGTCCTTGTTTGATGGTGTGATTGCCTGGCGTTATGGTGTTTACCGTTTGGCGATCAATGTAACATTGATTTTTGCTGTATTGGATGGTCTGTCTGCAGCTGGTGTTAAATTCCCCATGCTGACGGAATTCCTGACGGCTTATGTACCCTTCTACGATATTGGCATGGGCTGGTTTGTGCCGGCTGTGGCAGCTGCAGCGTTAGGCTGGGTGATTTCTTCATTTCGGGGTGCACAGAATAGTGATGTATTGACAACTGAACAATAAGATACGAAAAGTATCGGGTTATCGGTTAAAAAGTCATTTCCCAAGAGGAAATGACTTTTTTGTTGCTTATTTGTGTAATGTATACATACATACATTACAAAGACGGTCTTTTTAACAGAGAAACACTTGTATATGTATACCAACTATGCTATAATGATATACGAGATATGCAGTTATTGTTTTGATTTGTAGGTTAAATTACACAATTAGGAGGGGTAAGTATGAAGTTTGCAAGCTTAAAAAAAGCTCTGGTAACAGGGCTGACGGTTGTGGCTATGGCAGCTGTCTTAACGGGCTGCGGTGGTGACAATGCCGCAGAGAAGAAGTTTTTGAATATCGGTACCGGCGGTACGGCAGGTACATATTACCCCATTGGTGGTGCCATGGCTGAAGTCCTTAACAAGGATATACCGGGCATGAATGCCAGTGCGCAGAGTACAGGGGCATCTGTGGCGAATATCAATATGCTGAAGGACGGTTCTGTGGACTTGGCCATCGTTCAGAATGATATCACCTATTATGCAGTCAACGGTGCGGAGATGTTTAAGGATAAAAAAGTGGATGGCCTTAAGGGAATTGCCACCTTGTATCCTGAAACCTGCCAGGCCGTGACGCTTGACAGCACAGGAATTAAATCCATTGCAGATCTAAAAGGGAAAAAGGTAGCCGTTGGTGCTGCTGGTTCCGGCGTAGAGGCCAACGCCCGTCAGATTATGGAAGCCTATGGTGTTACCTATGATGATATTCAGGTTCAGTACCTATCTTTTGCAGAAGCAGCTAGTGCATTGAAAGATGGAAATATTGATGCTGCATTCCTGACGGCGGGTTATCCGACTTCTGCTGTGCAGGATATTGCCTCTCAGCATAAGGTACGCTTGTTGCCTGTAGATGCAGCCAAAGCAGATGCTCTGATTGCTAAATATCCCTTCTATACGAAGACGGTGATTCCGGCTGGTACTTATGCAGGGTTTGATGAAGATGTTCCAGCGGTATCGGTTATGGCTATGCTGGTTGCCAATGACAAGGTTGATGATAATCTGGGCTATGAGATTGCCAAGGCCTTGTTCAAGAACCTCGATCGTATTCATGCCGCACATTCGGCTGCCAAGGCTATTTTGAAAGAGAAGGCCATGGATGGTATGCCGTTGCCCATGAATGCAGGTGCAGAGAAATTCTTTAAGGAATAAAGATTGAATCCAGTTGGGAAGGCTTAGCCTTCCCCTTTGAGGAAGGCGTCCTGTAGGGTGGATGAGGTCCAAGGGTATGAGTTACCAAAGGCTTCATTTTGCCGTTGCGGTAATCTTCTCCATGGGGGAAGGCTTTTGTGTAAGGTGATATTTTTGCAGAAAGAATTTTTACTTTGTGGGTTAGGTATATTTCTGGCCTTGTGGCAGATACTTACTTTGCCTTGTTTGATTGTGCGGGTTGGTGGTGAGCGGCTCTATATAGGGGAAGCGGCAGCAGGATTTCCCCTTTCCCTGCATTTTATCCATTCGGTGCAAAAGACACCGGTAGAAGAATATCTGGCCGTGGATGAAGCGCGACAGGGATTTATTTTGTTGGCCACTAAATATCAGTCCTTTGGCGTGGGCTTGCCCTTTGATGCAACGGAAGGGGAGTTTTCCCAGGAAGGAAACTATTACTGGCTGCGGGGGCAGAAACGAACTTATACGCACCTAGATTTGCGCATAGGTGTAGGTACAGAATTGGCCTTGAATCTGGGCGGAAGGAGTATTCCGCTTTATGAACGATATCGGCCTGGCACTTTGGTGACGATTGAGTTGATGCCTTTATGGAAAGGATTGGTTATGTATGAATGAACATGATGTGAAAACCGCCCATGCGGTTTTGAAGGAGTTCGATAAAGAATCCGATACGATGGAGTACACCGGTGTGATGAAAAAGATTGTGGCATTTATCGCCATCTGCTTTTCCATCTTTCAATTGTATACCGCGACTTTTGGTGTCTTAGATGCGCAGTTGCAGCGCGGTGTTCATTTGGGCTTTGGTCTTGCTTTGGTGTTTTTGCTCTATCCAACGCGGAAAAGCTGGTCACGCCATAAGATTCATCCTTTTGATCTGCTGCTGGCTATCTTGGGGGCAGCTACACCGGCTTATATTATCTATGAGTATCAGCATTTGGTACTGCGGGCAGGCCTTGTATCTGACGTGGATTTAGTAGTGGGTACGCTGGGAATCCTGCTGGTCATTGAAGCTGCGCGCCGGGTGGTGGGGATACCCATGGTTTGCGTGGTGCTGGCCTTCCTGGCTTATGCCTTTGCAGGTCCCTATATGCCTGGCGTATTGGCGCATCGGGGACTCACGGTGGGACAACTGGTGGGGCATCTGTATTACACTACGGAAGGTATCTTTGGTATTCCCCTGGGTGTATCTTCGACCTTTATCTTCCTCTTTATTCTCTTTGGCGCTTATCTGGAGTCTACGGGGCTGGGAAGATTTTTTATTGATATGGCGAATTCCATTGCTGGCTGGGCCAGCGGTGGACCGGCAAAGGTAGCGGTATTATCTTCCGGACTCATGGGTACCGTATCGGGAAGTTCTGTGGCCAATGTAGTGGGAACCGGGTCGTTGACCATCCCGATGATGAAAAAGCTGGGTTATCATAAGAATTTTGCTGGAGCAGTAGAGGCTGCGGCCTCCACTGGTGGTCAGCTGATGCCTCCGGTAATGGGGGCAGCGGCTTTCCTGATGGCCGAATTTGTAGGGGTTCCCTATATTGATATCGTCAAAGCTGCTGTGGTTCCGGCTCTTTTGTATTTTGCTGGTGTCTGGCTGGGGGTACATTTTGAAGCTAAGCGGGGAAAGCTTAAAGGGATTCCCCGGGAGCAGCTGCCGCACTTCTTTACGCTGCTCAAAGAGCGGGGACATTTGGCTCTGCCTTTGATTATTATCGTGTATCTGTTGGTTTCAGGTTATACGCCTATGCGGGCGGCATTGGTCGCTATTGTCTTGGCGATTCTCTGCTCCAGTCTGCGCAAGTCCACCCGCATGAAGCCCATAGAGGTCATTCAGGGCTTGGAAAAGGGCGCTCGTAATGTACTGGGAGTATTGGTGGCCTGTGCTGCAGCTGGGATTATCATCGGCGTGGTAACGAAAACCGGTGTGGGGTTGAAGCTGGCTTCGGGGCTATTGACACTTTCTGGTGGTTTGTTGCTGCCGACCATGTTCTTTACCATGATTACGGCGATTATTTTGGGCATGGGCGTTCCCACTACGGCTAACTACGTGATTACCTCAACCATAGCAGCCCCTGCTCTGGTGCAGATGGGGGTTCCCGTGTTGGCTGCGCATATGTTTGTGTTTTATTTTGGCATTATTGCTGATGTTACTCCGCCTGTGGCTTTGGCTGCCTATGCTGGCGCAGGCATCAGCGGCGGCAATGCCTTAAAGACTGGCGTTAATGCCTCGAAACTGGCCATTGCAGCCTTTATCATCCCCTATATCTTTGTCATGTCGCCGGTACTGTTGATGATGAGCGGCACCGCCGCAGAACTGGTATTGTCTACGGTAACGGCATTAGGAGGTATGGTGGCTATCAGCTCGGCACTGATTGGTTATTTGGCCGCTGACTGCAGAGGTTATGAGCGGGTAATCCTTATTGTGGCTGGCCTGCTGATGATTCAGCCTGGTATTATGACGGATGGTATCGGCTTGGCACTGTTTGTGTTGATTATCTTAAGTCAGATGAAACGGCGTCCTAAAGTGATTGCAGAATGATAGGATCATACAAAAAGCCTTCCCTGTATGTTGAGGGAAGGCTTTTTGCTGCACTGTTAGTTTTTAGCGCGCAGTGCCTTCCACAGCACTTGCTGGCTAAGAGAACTATTAGCATGCCGTTCAAACGATTCTTGCATTTTTTGTCCCAGGCCAATGGTGTCCCTGAGCATTGCATCGGTGGCTCCTTTCAACTGGAAGATATTTTCTTCCAATGCAGAAAAGCTTATGCCAGATTCCAAACGTCCGAACCTCCTATATATTTGTTTGCAGGCCCATTTTCCTGCTGCAACAAAATTATACTAAACAGAAACAGGATTTGGCAAGTATCGTAAGGAGGGGCAAAAATTAGAATGGATTTTTGTAAAGGTCTCCAATGCAGGAGAATCCTGTCAATGCTAGAATAATTACAACATAATGTTGCCATGGCAACATAGCACGAATATTCATGATGCTATAATGGGAAGCAGGAAGAAATAAGGATAATCGATATTTGGATGTGTCAGGAGAGGAGTGAACGCCGTGCAGGTGTATCATCTGGATTTGCAGGAATTGCCCCTGTTCCGGGAGGTATCGGCTCTTGAGGTGGATCGATTCATTATGGCTACGGGAGCCACGATTAAGCGGGTAAGTAAGGGGGAACGAATACTGGGGGCTTATGAGGAAAACGGCAACATCGGCGTCATGGTGGAAGGTGAGGCCCAAGTGCTGGCGGAAGACCGTTTTGGCAATGAGTCGGTAAGTCATAATTTAGAACGTGGTGCCATGTTGGGGAGTACTTCAGCAATTATGCCGCAAATACCCTATGATATGTCTATTGAAGCCCTCACAGATGTGCTGGTGCTTTGGATTCCCTATAAGGCGCTGCTTACGGCCGGGCCGAAACTGGGGCGCACGCATGGATTGGTGATGAAGAACCTTTTAGAGGCCTTTTGTCGGAAAAATGTGTTGATGATGCAGAAAATCAAGATTCTTTCGCAAAAAACCTTACGGGAGAGGCTGATTTTATATCTTATTTACAAAGAGCAGCGTCAGGGGCGGAAAAAGGTTCATGTACCAGGCCGGGTGCAACTGGCTAAAGAGTTGGAGTGTAATCGCAGTGCGCTGACCCGGGAGATAAGTGCCATGTATAATGAAGGTGTGCTCTACGTAGGTGAGGACTGGATGGAACTGGATGCGGATAAAGTAGCGGAAATGGGTTAATATGGAATAACTTATGATGAAGATAAATTTTGCGGCAGTAAGTCAGCGTTTTCACGGGCGATTGGTTTTAGGCCCTCTGGATTGCAGTCTCAGGGCGGGAAAGATTACGGCCGTCACCGGCACTAATGGCAGCGGTAAATCTACTTTTCTGAAGTTGGCCGGTCACTTTCTGCCGCCAACTCAAGGCGAGATAACCGTGATGGCTGGAGCCGAAAAACTAAAAGGTGAGATGCTGCGCAAGCACATAGCCATGGTAACGCCGGAATTGCGCTTTTATGACCGGCTTACGGCGCGAGAAAATCTGGATTTTTTATTGGGCCTGCGGGGCATGCATTTGGATGAAAAGTTTTATCGTGGATTGCTGGAGCGGGTTGGGCTGTTCGAGCAGGATATTTGCCACAGTTTTGTGGGTGATTTTTCTACAGGCATGAGCCAGCGACTGAAGATAGCGGCGCTGTTGGCTGTACAGGCGGATATCTGGCTTTTAGACGAGCCAGGGGCTAATCTGGATGAATCGGGCCGGATTATGATTGCCCGGGAGTTACAAGCAGCCAGGGAATGTGGCGTGCTGGTGGTGCTTGCTACCAATGATCCGGGAGAGGAGGCACTGGCCGATGAAATTATCGCTTTGGCAGGGCATTAAGCTGGTGTTTACTAAGGAATTGATTATGGGGATGCGCTTCAAGGCTTCTTGGGCGGCAATGTTTATGTTTTCCCTGACGACATTAGCCTGTGTGAGTTTGGCTTTTCAAGGGGCGAGCCTTGAACCTCGTCTTGCAGCAGCGCTGCTTTGGGTTATCCTGTTTTTTGCGTCTATGGTGGGAGCAGACAGGGGCTTTGCGGATGAGGACATGGCGGGAACACTGCTGACGTTGAAGCTTTATGGAAGTGCACAGCCGGTACTGTTGGGGAAAATGTTATACAGTTTTTTCTTATTGCTGTTGTTGGCGTTGTTTTTAGTTCCTTTGTTTTTGGTGCTGATCGGGGCAGAGGTTAAGGCTGTACTGGTGTTTATCCTGACGTTGCTGCTGGGGATAGCAGGAATTGCTGCAGCGGGAACGTTGCTGGCTGCTCTGACTACGGGGGCTCGGGTAAAAGCCGGACTCTTTTCGGTATTGATGCTGCCGGTTATTTTGCCGGTATTTCTGCCTGCTGCTTTTCTAACAGCAGGATCTCTGGAAGTCCATGAGGTTAGTTTGAACTATCTGGGGGGCATGGCTCTTTATGATGGAATCCTGGTGTTAGGCGCATCTGTGCTTTTTGATTATTTATGGTATGAGGATTAGTTTGGGGGAGTTTTTATGGGAGCTGTGCTTAGTTTGTGTACGCTGGTGATTGTGGGGCTGGTATTTTTTGTGGTACCACCGGCGGAGGGGCTGGGGTATTATGTGCGGATTGCCTTTTTTCACATTCCTGTGGCCTGGGTGGCGGTGATTGCCTTTTTTGTTGGGGCCTTTCAAGGGGGGAAGTATCTGCGTTCTGGGATACTTGCGGCTGATGCCAAAAGCGCAGCAGCCGCTCAACTGGGCTTTATATTCGTCATATTAGCTACCGTGAGTGGAGCCATTTTTTCGAAGCTGACCTGGGGGGCCTATTGGAATTGGGATCCCAGACAGACGACAATCTTTATCCTGTTACTGATCTACGGAGCCTATCTCACCTTGCGGGGGGCAATGCCGGCTGGGCATAAACGGGCAAAAACAGCAGCGGTATATGCTTTGTTTTCCTTTTTAACCGTACCTTTTTTGGTATTTATCCTTCCCCGGTTGTATTTTTCCCTGCATCCATCTCCGGTAATTAATGGTACGGGGCTGGCTATGGACCCTTTGATGCTGGCGGTATTATTGGCGGCATTGGTGGATATGACCGGTATTTTCTACTGGCTCTGGCGGCGGCAGTCGTTTAGGCTTATGCACGAGGGGGAGCGTTTATGAATAGAAAGTTTTTGTTGGGATTATGTCTCTTGGCTTTTGTGGTTTATGCAGGCTGGAGTTTTGCCGATTCAGTGACCCCCTATGTGGGGATTGCTGAGGCGCAAAGGAGTACGCGTAATGTGCAGGTCAAAGGTTTGCTGGCACCCAATGCGCCAGCCCCTCATATGGAAGGAGAAAATTTTGTCTTTACGCTGCAGGACGAGGATACAGGAGAAACTATGTTAGTGCGCTATCATGGTGCGAAACCGGATCAATTTGATCAGGCCTATCATATTGTGGCCATTGGTAAATACCAAGACACGGCTTTTGAATCGGATAAGCTGCTGATTAAATGTCCATCCAAATATGAACAGCAGGCAAAATAAGGGGGGCTCTTAGTTGACAGGTGTGATTTCTTTGGCATTAACGCTGGTAACAGCGCTGGCAGCAGTCTTGTGTTTTGCTGCTCAGAGTGAGCGTACGCTTCGCTGGGGACGGGGGTTATCGGCACTATCCTTTGCTGCAGTATTGGTATCCAGTATTTACTTGCTGGTACTTATTTTTCATAATCGTTTTGATATTGCTTATGTGGCCAACTATTCGACAGTGGAACTGCCTGCGATTTACAAGTTTTCTGCCTTTTGGGCAGGTCAACAGGGGTCTTTTCTGTTATGGCTTTTGATCCATGGAATGGCTGGTCTTTATCTGGCAGTGAAAAGGGATTTATCTGGAGCAGGCATGGCAATCTATATGGCCTTGCAAGCTTTGTTGACCGTTTTTGTGTTGGCTAAGAGTCCCTTTGTCCCCAATGAAAATGTAGTGGAAAACGGCATGGGGTTGAATCCCTTGCTGCAGGATCCATGGATGGCCGTTCATCCTCCAATTATCTTTATAGGTTATGCGCTTTTGGCTGTGCCTTTGGCATATAGCATGGCGGCACTTCTTACGGGACAGAAAGCACAGGCTTGGCTGCCTTCGGCCCGCCGTTGGGCGCTGACGGCCTGGGCTTTTTTAGGAGCAGGTATCTTTATCGGTGGCTACTGGGCTTATAAGGTTCTGGGCTGGGGCGGATTTTGGGGCTGGGACCCTGTGGAAAATTCCTCCCTGGTGCCCTGGCTGGTGGCCGGGATTTTCGTGCATGTTCTACGGGTGGCACAAATTCGGCAGGCAGCGATTACCATGGTACATTTGGCAGGTGTTTTTGCCTATGCGCTGGTGCTCTATGGAACCTTCCTGACCCGTAGTGGCATATTGGGCGATTTTTCTGTGCACTCCTTTGCAGGGAATAGTATTGGGATGACCATTGCAGTGGTCAATGCTCTGGTACTGATAGCCGGTTTGACGCTGCTGATGGTGAAGGCAAAACATTTGCCGCAAGGGGAATATTATCCTGGCTATAACAGTCGGGAGTTTATGGTGCTTTTAGGCGCATTGCTGATGGTCTTTATGAGTGCCATCATATTTCTGGGGATGTCCATGCCGCTGCTTACCCAGCTTATCGGTAATCCTGCCGCAGTTGACACGGATTTTTATGTGCGTACGACCATGCCTTTGGCAATTGCTTTATTGCTGGTTATTACCTGCGGTTTACTGCGGGGGTACGGTCAGGATAAGATTCTGGCAGATGGTAAAAAGCTGGTGGTATTCGGTGTTTTTGGAGTGGCGTGCGGCTTTGCAGCCGGAGTCCGTCAGGTTATGCCCTTGTTATTAGCGGCAGCAGCTTTGATGGCAGTGGGCGCAACGGTGCGGGCTTTTCGTAAACATGGTATTGGCAGGGGGGGGATGGTGGCCCATATTGGTTTGGGGATATCCCTTTTGGCAATGGTGTTAGCGGGTTCAGGCAGTCAGTCCTACAGCCAGGAAATGAACGTTGGCGAAGGTTATGAGGTATTTGGCCATCAGATTGTCTTTAAGGGGCAGGAGTTTTCCGCAGATGGTAAAGAAAAATATTATGTTTATGCGGTGGATGGACGGGAAGTGCGGGCGTTGACCAAGCTGCATGACAATGGTACGGATGCAGCCCGGGAACCGGCCATTGACAAAGGGGTGGGCGGCGATGTGTATTTGGCACCTACTCCGGCCAAAGACAACGGCCGCCTGGAAATCATCCTGAAGCAGGGCCGCATGGATATGGACGATGACTTTGCCTATCGTTATGATCAGTCCACTATCTTGAAGCAGGAGGATGGTAAATTACTGGTGCAGGCGGAAGTCTCCATCACAGACGGAGACAGGGTAGAACATACTGAGGTGAGTATGGTGGCTACCGCTGATGGGGGAACATCGCAGCCAGTGGAAATTTTTGGCGGACAGAAAAGGCTGCGCCTTACTGGGGTCACGCAGAGTCAGAAGCAGATTCGTCTGGAAATCCTGCCATCGTTAGAAACGGAGGCTAACCAGCCAATTCTTACCAGTGTCAGCGTGAAACCTTGTATTTGGCTATTATGGCTGGGCAGCATGCTGGTTTGCGGGGGAACTTTGCTGGCTTTGCGGCGATAAAATACTTATTGCCACAGACAAACTAAAGGTCTATACTGAGATTGTTCACTTGCTGCGGCGAGTGGGCAATCTCTTTTTTGGGAGTGATTGTGTATGGGGAAAGGCAGTGCCTTCAAAGCTTTTGGGCAGTTGTTTCGAGGATATTGGAACAGTGAACATAAATGGAAGGCCCGTGGGCTGCTGGCATTTGTTATCGGATTGAATTTTTTTGACGTTTATCTGCTGGTGCAGATAAACAGTTGGTATAATGAGTTCTACAATGCACTGCAGCAATATCGGGCGGGGGATTTTTGGCCTTTGGTGGGAGAGTTTACCGCTTTGGCCATGCTGCATATTGTCATTGCGGTCTATGCCATTTACCTGCGGCAGGCTGTGCAGATCAAATGGCGTACCTGGTTGACGGATAAATACCTTTCTCGTTGGCTGAAGAGGCAGGTTTATTACCGGTTGCAGGTGCAGAATAGTGATACGGATAATCCGGATCAGCGAATCAGTGAGGATATCAATCAGTTTGTGAATCTTTCCCTGCAGCTGCTGATAGGCTTTTTGAAGCAGCTGACCACTTTGGCAGCCTTTGGGGTGGTGTTATGGAATCTTTCCGGGGCTTTTACGGTGGAATTGGGCAGCCGGGAATTTGTGATTTATGGCTATATGTTCTGGTTTTCTCTGTTTTATTCAGGGGGCGGTACATTATGTGCGCATTTGGTGGGACGCAAACTTATCGGGCTGAATTTTGAGCAGCAGCGATTTGAGGCCGATTTTCGTTTCAATATGATGCGCATGCGGGAAAATAGTGAAAGCATAGCCTTCTATGGCGGTGAATACGCAGAAAATAAGGGCTTTCATGAACGCTTTGCTCAGGTTATCAGCAATTTTTGGCAGCTTATGAAGCAGACGAAAATCCTGAACTTCTATGTAAATGGTTATGCTCAGCTGGCGGTAATCGTTCCGCTTATTTTGGCGGCTCCTCAGTATTTTGCCGGGGCCATTGCATTGGGGGGACTCATGCAGACGGTGTCTGCCTTTGGCCGCGTGCAGGATGCCTTATCTTATTTTGTGGAGTCTTACGATACCATCGCGCAACTGGCGGCTGTGGTGAAGCGTCTTTCTTCCTTTACAGAGCATATGGAAATGGCCGAAATGGTGGAAAGTGGGATTGTACGGCAGGAAGAATCTTCTCGGGACTTGTCTATCGAGGATTTGCGGGTGCAGCTGCCGGATGCGCGGATATTATTGGATAAATGCACATTGACCTTACCTGCGGGCAGTCGTGTATTGGTAACAGGTTCTTCGGGGTGTGGCAAGAGTACTTTGCTGCGGACGTTATCTGGTATATGGCCCTATGGGCAAGGAAAACTATCTTTACGACAGGGCAGCAGATTGTTATTTTTACCCCAAAGGCCCTATCTGCCTCTGGGCAGTTTGCGCAGGGCGCTATACTATCCGGGAACAGTTGGACAGGAGGATCGCTTGCAGGCCGTTCTGCAAAGGGTGGGGTTAGAGAAGTTTATCAATCGTTTGGATGAAATTGATGACTGGAGCCGTATTCTGTCCTTGGGAGAACAGCAGCGGCTGGCTTTTGCCAGGGTCTTGTTGACTAAGCCTGATTGGGTATTTCTGGATGAAGCTACGTCAGCCTTGGATGAGCCAAGGGAGGCGGAGCTCTACCAGATGCTGAAAGAGGAGCTGCCGGATATGGGCATCGTCAGCGTGGGACATCGTTCGACACTTTTTGCCCAGCACCAACAGGAATTGAGATTGGCTGGCGATGGGACTTGGCAGCTTAGGAATATATGATTTTACATCGGAGCACAAAGACGCCGTGGAAGCCGGTAATATTTTCCCTACGCCATAGACAGGCTTGTCAAAAGCTGCGGGAAAACACCACCAGCCTCCACGGCTTTAGTGCGGTTTATGGAGTGGTTTACATCGAAATGCAAAGACGCCATGGAAGCTGGTAATATTTTTCCTACGCCATAGACAGGCTTGTCAAAATCTGCGGAAAAACATCACTAGCCTCCACGGCTTATGTTTGTTTTATATCTATTGGTTTACATCGTAGTGTAGCTAAGATATTAACCTAAGGAGGACGGGGGAGGCTGTTGCTTTCGGGAGCGTTTGGCAAGCATGTCTAAGCGGACAAAAGCAATTGCCTCCCCTGCCCTCCGCCTTTTGCCTCGATTCCTTGCTGCTTTTTTTACTTTTTTTTTAGATGGTGTTGACAATAGCCTGCGACTCGTGTAATATAATACAAGTCGCTGACAGATACGGCAACGAAACAGCATAGCAAGCCTTGATTGGCAGGCCGCTGATATGTTACTGAAAAGCTTCGAAAAAACTTCAAAAAAGTTCTTGACAAGCTAATCTGAATGCGATAAGATAAATGAGTCGCTTGAAGCGAGAGAGCAGAAAGCGAAACAGATTGTTCTTTGAAAACTAAACAATGCAAATAATCATGCAACATGATTAAAGCCAGATGTTAAAAGAAGTTTTTACTTCTTTATTAA
>NZ_JAILPX010000133.1 GCF_024699275.1 Selenomonas sp. | reverse complement strand
ATCCAGCAATATCAGGTTGGGATTAAACACCGTTCCCTGCCCTAAGGCATCACTGACATTTTGGAATTTCGCCGCCAGGGTAAAATTCGGCGTATCGTTTACCACCTGACCGAGCCGCTCCAGCATCAGTCTGTCCGACTCTGCCAGCAGTACGCGGTATTCCATGGCTTGTCTCCTTTCAGCTGAAAATCCTGGCCAGCCAGGATTCCGGCACATCTTCATCCACTCCATCGTCGTCATAGACGCGATTGGTATAACGGGCTACCAAATCCCGCAGGGCCTCGCCCAATTCACTGCCGCCGGAACGAAGTACCAGGGGCACACCGTCCTGAATGGAACGGCTGGCCGCCTGGAAATCGTTAGGCAGAATATGGTAGAACGGTTCTCCCAGCAGATTTTCCACGTCATTAATGCTGATGCGGGTCTTGGCATTGCTGCGGTTCAGAATCAAGCGAATCTTGTTCTTATCGTAGTTGAGCTTTTTCAGCGTCTCAGCACCGATTTTCATATTTTTAATGGTAGGAATAAAATCCACAATACCCAGAAAGCTGACAATGGTGGACAAATCCAGCAGCGCCAGATTGAGCTGGCTGAACATGGAAGTGGTATCCACCAGCACATAGTCAAAGACTTTCTGCAGCTTCCGAATTATGGCAATGCCCTTGTCCGCATCGATATTGTAGGCTTCTTCCAAACGCTGGGGCGCCGGCAGTACATAGAACACCACATTTTGGTATTCGTAGGGCGTCAGGTATTCTTCCGCCCGCACGGCATTTCCCTGCAGGGTCATGGCCTGCTGTAAATCATAAACCGTGCGCTGAGGCATGAGCTGCAAATAATTGCTCACATCCCCAAACTGCAGGTCAAAGTCCACCAGGCAAACTTTTTTTCCCTGACGGGCCAGCTCCGAAGCCATGTTGGTACTGATAAGGGTCTTGCCCACCGCCGAAGCGGTGCTGAAAAAGGTGATGACAACACCATTTATTTCCTGTGTAAATTCACCCATAATTTCTCGAAGTCTCCTTATTTGCCCTGGCTGCCGCTTACCGGCATAATATTATCCAGGGGGCTGGTCTCATCCTGAACCACGGCCTTTTTCTTCTTATCCGGCTTTTCCGGAATAGGACCGTTCACATCCACATTCTGCATAGCTTCCATTTCACGGCGGCTGTCGTTGAAGTAATCCTCCATTTTCTTGGACATCTTCACTTCCGTGCGCTCATTGACCACCCGCGGAGTAAGCAGAATCATAATCTCTGACTTCTGATGGGTATCATTATGATATTTGAACAGTTCGCCCAAAATAGGAATATCGCCCAGCAGGGGAAGCTTCTGTACAGTTTTGCTGTCAGCAGAATCCAGGAGGCCACCGATGGCCATGGTCATCCCCGAAGGAATCGTCACCGTGGTCTGGGCCGAACGGGTGGACAGCCCCGGCATGTTATAACCGTTGACCGTAACCGTATTCGTCCAGTCCAAACGGCTGACTTCTGCATTTATCTGCCCCAGCACATTGCCCTGTCTGTCCACGGTGGGGTTGATAAGGTTAAGGGAAATGCCATAAGGCTTGTATTCTACAGAGATACTATTGCTGGAAGTCGATGCTACAGGATAGGGAATCTGCCCCCCCACCAGAATACCAGCGGATTTGCCACTCATGGTGGTAATGTTGGGACGGGAAACTACCCGCGCCTTGCCCTGCTGCACCAGCAATCGAATTTGTGCATTTATCTGAGAAAAATGTGTAAAGAGCCAGTTGCGATTATACCAATGACTTCCCGCATCCCTCTGAACACCGTAAGTTTCCCCGGCGTAATATTCGCCGACATTCCCCATTGTGGTGCTGCCGCTAGACTCAGGCGAAACGTAGGTTACACCTAATTTCTTAGCTTCATCCGAGTTTATCTCAATAACGAGGGCTTCCATATTTATTTGGTCAGGATTCTCCATATCCAGAAGATTAATAACCCGCGCACTGCTGCTTACCTGCTCCTCTGTAGTCACATCCGTTTTAACTGTTGTATCCGAACCACCGTTGCTGCCCAATTTCATATTATTGGTCTTGGTAACCGTGGAATCTTCGCCCACATAAAGGCAGGCAACCTTAAAGGCCAAATCCTTTTCGTACTGATTTCTGACTGTGCCTCGCAAAAGCACCCGGTCTCCCACCATCTGCACGGTTACCCCCGGCAGATTAATAGCCTGTTCAATGGCTGCAGCCAGACCTTTATCTTCATTATTGACACTGACGGTGAAATCCTGACGCATCCCGTTAGCCGTCCATACGTTTACCGTCGTGGTGCCCTGCTTTATCGCTACAATGTTGATGGCGAACTTGCCCAGTTCCTGCACATCTGCAATCTTGGGGTTGCCAACGGCTACTCTTGTAATTGCGCTGTTGGTGCTCAAATAATAGGACTGATTAACCCCCAGCCACAAAGGCTGTGCATAGGCATACGCCGGAGCCGGTGCCATGATGGCGGTCACCGCTGCCATTCCCAGTGCGATTTTCGTTCCTGTATACAATTTAGTCCTCCCTGCTATTCTTCGTCCCACGAATTATGGTAAAACTTCCGCTCTGTGCCGCCGACTTAGCTGG
>NZ_JAILPX010000082.1 GCF_024699275.1 Selenomonas sp. | reverse complement strand
CAGGAATAGGTGGCGTCATTCTTAAAATCACCGAAGTTTCCGGTATCGACCTTCTGACCGAAGACACGATTAATCAGCGTGCCGCCGATAAACATTACCGCAGCTGAAGCAGCATAAGCCGCAAAGGTACCAGCCTTGATTCCCATCGCCGCCCAGCCTGAGCCAACAATCCCTGCAGATACAACCGACAGTGCAATCATGGCAATGGTACCCAGTATATTCTTCCCGCTGTCACCGCCCATGACTTTCGGGTAAATGACCACAAAGGCTTCATCCGGAATTATCGTATCCGGCTCTATTGGCTTACTGTTGACCAGAATATCTACATTGGCACATGCCGGCATATACTGCCGTATCACTTCATCCGCAGTCTTGCCAGCTTCCACGGTATGCAGTTCTCTTCCGTTCCAAGGCTCAAACGGATTTTTGATTATCACCAGTTTAATCATCAGTACCACCTACATACTCATAAAAGCCCTCGATTACCAGCCGCCACGCCGGTGAATCGATGCGGTCAACACATACGCCGATGTTCGAGCGTATATGGATAAACTGGCCATTGCCGATATAGCAGCCGGTATGATTGACAATGCCGCTAGGCGTACCAAAACGTATGGCCATCAAACAGGGCACCGGCAGTTCTTCGCCTTTCCCAATTCTGCGCCAGTTTGAAGTGATTGCTGTTTTACTGGTAATCAGCGCATTGACCTTTTCGAGGTCATCAAAATCTGCCGTATAGTCTGGAATGGTCATGCCATATCTTCGATATATCTCCTGCACCAGACCATAGCAGTCAAAACCTTCTTCCATGCTTCTGCCCCGGTTGGTGAACTTAACGCCAATCAAGTCCCTATACTGAATCAATGGACATACACTCCTTTCTGATCTATTCCCTGAAAGCCGCCAAAGCGGGCGGAATTGTTTCTTGCCCGGCAATCCGTCAGCGTGTGATTGCAGGTACTTTCCGCTGACTGGCACCCACAGCGAATGCCCTTGTACTTGAACGGACAGTTATTCTTCATATACCGATTCAGCGGACGGCGGGTTCTGCTGCTGTACTCATTTCCCAGCGTAAAGGTGATACTCTGCTGATTGACTGTGGTTTTGGTCACCACAAAATATTCCTCTAGCTCTGGTTCTGGAGCTTCCAGATTCTCCGTATTGACCACCCGGATGATGACCTGGAAACCATTAGCCCCTTCAGCCTGCTCCACCATATACTGCAAAGCCTGTGAAGTATTGTCGATAGTCAGTGACACGTTCGGATCGCTATCATCCGTCTGTTCTCTGACTTCACCAAGTTCAAAGGGAAATGCCTGCCAAAGTTCACCGTTCCAGATAATGTCCTCCGTGTTGTAACAAATCCTTACCGAATCCTCCGGCAGTTTGATTTCCAGCAGTGGAATAAAACTAGAATCTGTGCTAAGTTTATTCTTCTCCCGCTTGGCTACTGCTGATAACGAAATCATCTCATACCTCCGTCAGTTCAATCGTGCCATTCCAGTAATTCATGGCATCGTTATTCCATTCGCCCACATTGGTAATCCGCACTTCCACCTGTTCTTCATCAGGGTTCATGTAGTCATAGGACAGGTCAATGGAGTCTGTATTTGTCCAAATAAAGGAGTTCGCCGCAAACTTTGCCTTATGGACAACAAAGTCCATAATCCTCAAGTAGGAACGCCGAGAGATATGATTCCACTGTAGCGTCCACTTCCTGCGCGACCGGGTAAATTTCGACCTGGACTGCATAGAGCCATCTTCAAACTTCGATGTAATGGACGTATTTTCTGGCTCTTCTTTGAATGGCCATGCCGGAGAAGGCACATCATCAGGCCAATATAATTTTGTACTCATGTTGATGCCACCCCCTTAATCATGCTACGAATGCCGTTTTGATTAGTAGCCACAGCGTTGAGCACAACACCGACCACCCACTGCTCGCCATCCCATTTTGCTGTGGTCTGTTCGGCATCCACCTTGGAACCGGTATTGTTCGTGATGTTGACCGTCACATTGCCGCCTTTCCCCTTGCCGCCGATAGCCGCAAGGTTTTCGGCATTCAGAGGAATCACGGCTTCATTCTCCCCAGCTTCACCAATCATGGCCATGGTAGGTGCGGTCACAATGCCGCCCTTAGCGAACTTGAAACCGGATACTACACTGCCAGTATAGCCAAAACTTGGGTCAAGGCTTGTGCCATTACTCAGGGTAAAACCGCTGCTTCCACCGCCAAAAGCTCCCAACAAGCCAGTCATCCATGATGCGGCCAAACGCTGAGCCGCAATCTTGGCCATCATGTTAAGGATACTGTTGCCAAAGTCCAGCAGAACATTTTTAGCTGATTTCGTTCCCCGGATAAAGTCTGCCATCGAGTCGGATAAATTGCTGTACATCGAGCTGGACACATCCGCGAT
Source organism: Selenomonas sp. (assembly GCF_024699275.1). Next base: position 382 of record NZ_JAILPX010000082.1, on the reverse strand, counting down.
ATAACCTGCCATAGAACCATGCGCCTCGCGCCAGAGTGTCACATATTCTTTTGCCAGCTTCTTCTGCCCTTCAATATCAATTGAGCGCTGCAGCTTATGCTCACCTTCTTTACTGCTCAAATTGGCAATAATCATGGCAAGATTTCCTTCCTCCTGCAGCCACTCGATATATTTCTCATGGGCCTCCCGCCTAGCTTCGCGGCGCTTATCCTCAGCTTTGCTGACTTCCGCATAATACCAGTTAGATATGGTATGGCGGGTTTCATAATCGTCCTTATCCTTCATCAGGTCTTTTTCCTTGGCCTCACGTTCTTTTTTCAGCTTACGGATAGTAACCTGATATTCAAGTTCAGCCTGGGCTTCAAAGTCATGCGTAGATTCT
>NZ_JAILPX010000155.1 GCF_024699275.1 Selenomonas sp. | reverse complement strand
GCACCATATTCGCGGTCGTGGCGGAATTGGCAGACGCGCTACTTTGAGGGGGTAGTGTTCACAAGACGTATGGGTTCAAGTCCCATCGACCGCACCATTTGAATTTTAAGCTCAGACGAGTTTCACTTTGTGGATTGTCTGGGCTTTATTTGTATATTCGGAGGTGATATAATGCGTAGATTTGGGGTCAGGTACTTATGGATACTGCTGCTGCTTTGGGGCTTGCTGTTGAGCTGGTCTTGGACAACTGAAGCGGCGGATCGTTCGAACTCCAATCAGGAGCAGGCAGAATTGCGGCTGACTGCAGCTATGATTGCCAATGTGGCCTATAATGGCGAGTTAAAGACCTTAACCCGCAATTGGCTGATGGCCAGAGGCTGGCAGGTCTATTCCTATCGGGCTGCGCCAGGGGAGAATGGGAGACTTTATGTTTTTGCGCATCGCTTCCAGGGCAAGGAAATTTTTTTCCTGACCTTTCCTGGGACGGAAACCATGCAGGATGCAAAGCTGGATTTGCGGGTTAACCGCGTTCCTTTTGGGGGGCATAGTCCTGCGGAATTTGCTCGTCAGGCGGCTGATTTATCGCAAAAATCCGGGAGCAAACCGTTGGTTCATCGAGGCTTTAATGATTATGTGCAACAATTGCTCTTTACACAGTCACTTCCGCAGACGGCTGGTTTGACTTGGGGCGAAGCCGCAGCCCAGGAATTGATTGCTCATCCGCAGCGGAAGGTCTATCTGACCGGTCATAGTCTTGGCGGAGCTGCGGCAACATTGACAGCAGCGCGGCTGTCTGATTTGGGCGTGTCCCCCCATCAGTTGGAGGTTATTACCTTTGGGGCCCCTGCAGTAGGGAATGAGGCCTTTGCCCGTGCGTATGAGCATAAGTTTTCGTTGACCCGTATAGGTATGGAAGGAGATCCGGTGAAAAGTGTTCTGCAATCATTGACAGGAGGGTTTGTGCAATTTGGTCAGCGGGTGGACTGGAAAAGTAAGTTTACGGAACATTTTCCCCATGAGATGGTCTTGTATTTAGATGAGGCCTGGCGTCATTATGTGGATGCGAAACCGGCCGGAGATTTGCCCAGGCTGGCAGGAGAGGCTCAGTTGCATCTCGAGCGGCCTTTATATGTGGCGAAACCATCCTTCGCGTTACCGAAAAACTTACGTGGTGAGCGGAAGTATATGGAACGCATGGTCAGGGAACTAACGGAGGCGAGCTATATGCCGCAAATACAGGCAGAGGCGAAAAAAGATTTTTCTGCGTTACAGGAAGAAGCCAGGACTGCAGGCTGTGGGTATATTCTCTGTCAGCAGTATACCTGCAAGCGTATTCGCCGGGAAAAGGAGAATTATCGTTTGACCTTGGAGGAAGTAATTTATGATACAGATGGCAATGTTTGTTATCTGCAGTCTCGTAGTACAACAACCAAGGAAATGACGCCGGTGCAGGCGGCTGCTTATCTGCATGTACAGGGGGAGGAGGACCGAGCCCAGGCATTGCATGTGGGGGCAGAGTATAAACAACTGCATGAAAATGAGATTGTCGACATGAATACAGAATGCAGTAAAAATTCTGAAAAATAATTGACAGAGCGGATTCTTTTCGCTATAATAATGATAAGCAAAGGGAAAGAAGTTCAGCCTTTCCCGCAGCTGCCGACATGCAATTCATGTAAGGAGGAGATTCCAATGGGATTTTAGTCAGAAACCCATAGGGAAAACATGAAGTTGCGAAAATGGTTGCGAAGAAAATAGCCATCAGCAGGTGACGAGAAAGCCGCTGATGGTTATTTTCGTGATATAATGGTAATGCTTATGGTGTATTTAGTTTAGGAGGATATTATGGAAAAATCCAAGGTGTATTTTACCAGTTTCCGTACAGAAGTAGGAACCAGCTGGCTGGAAAAGCTGCGCCGTCTGTGCATAGCGGCAGGCATTAAGAAAATTGACATGGAGGGCAAGTTTGTCGCAATCAAGATGCATTTTGGTGAAATGGGGAATTTGGCTTTCCTGCGTCCGCAATATGCAAAGGTGGTCGCTGATTTGGTCAAGGAGCAGGGGGGACTGCCCTTTCTGACGGATTGCAATACGCTTTATCCGGGCAGCCGTAAACATGCACTGGAACATATGGATATTGCTAATATGCATGGCTTTAATCCCCTGACGACGGGCTGTCAGATCATCATTGGCGATGGTCTTAAAGGGACGGATGATGTGGAAGTACCGGTGAAGAATGGTGAATATGTGAAGGCTGCTAAAATTGGCCGGGCCATCATGGATGCCGATATTGTTATTAGCCTGGCTCATTTTAAGGGGCATGAAATGACGGGTTTCGGTGGAGCAATCAAAAATTTGGGCATGGGTTGTGGCAGCCGGGCCGGAAAAATGGAGCAGCATTCTTCCGGCAAATGTGTGGTCAATCAGGAGAAATGCCGTAATTGCCATAAATGTGCTAAGGAATGTGGTTCGGATGCCATCAGCTTTGAAACGGGAAAAGCTTATATTCATCCAGAACTCTGTAAGGGGTGTGGCCGCTGCATCGGTGCCTGTGGTTTTGATGCCATTCGCAATGAGCAGTGGGATGCTGGTGATCTTTTGGATAAAAAGATGGCTGAATACAGTCAGGCTGTGGTACAGGACAGACCGAGCTTCCATATCAATCTGGCTATGGACATTTCGCCGAATTGTGACTGCCATGGGGAAAATGATGTGCCCATTTTGCCGGATATTGGTATGTTTGCTTCACTCGACCCGGTGGCTGTCGATCAGGCCAGTGCTGATGCCTGTCAGCAGGCTACGCCTATCCGCGATAGTCAGTTAGGGGATAATCTGGCCCAGAAGGATTGGCATCATCACCACGATGTATTTATGGATAACAATCCCAATGTTCATTGGAAAGAAACGCTGGAACATGCCGAGAAGATTGGTTTGGGAACGAGAGAATATGAATTGGTGACGCTTAAATGAGTTTGGGTGAATTGCAGCGTTTGCAAAAAATTGTGGAGGTTCTGCGTTCCGATAAGGGGTGTTCCTGGGATCGGAAGCAGACCCATGAGAGTCTAAAGCCTGCCTGTATTGAAGAGGCCGCTGAGGTATTGGCGGGCATTGATATTCTCACCCATACGGGCAAGGCGGAGAATCTTAAAGAGGAATTGGGCGATTTACTGCTGCAGGTGGTATTCCATGCCCGTCTGGCAGAAGAAGCCGGGCTTTTTGACCTGAATGATGTGGCTAAGGCGGCCAGTGATAAAATGGAACGGCGGCATCCACATGTGTTTGCAGGAGCTTCTGTGAAGTCGGTGGATTGGGAGGCCATAAAGAAAAGGGAAAAGACCGGGCGGGAGTGGGAAGAAGAGTTTTTGCCCGGAGCTTTTCAACAGGCAGAACGTTTAATTGCTAAGGCTAAAGAACGTAAAGGATTAGCTTTACGTTGAGAATTTAAGACGCCCGGATACTGATGTAGTTTTTCCTTCGCCATAGACAGGCTTGTCAAAAGCTGCGGAAAAGCAACATCAGTATCCGGGCTGCTTTCGTTAGTGGAGTGGTTTTTTCGTAGAGGGGTTAAGATGCCCGGCTGCTGCTATAGTTTTTCTTTGCCATAGGCAAGCTTGTCAAAAGCTGCGGAAAAGCAACATCAGTATCCGGGCTGCTTTCGTTAGTGGAGTGGTTTTTCGTAGAGGGGTTAAGACGCCCGGCTGCTGCTATAGTTTTTCTTTGCCATAGGCAAGCTTGTCAAAAGCTGCGGAAAAACAACATCAGTATCCAGACTGCTTTTACTAATGGAGTGATTGGTTGTATATAGAGGTATTTATGGCAGTATGTATACATGATTTGTATGCTATAAAGTCTGAAAATATATGCTATACTGATAATAATTAGTCGTGTCTTGAAGGACTGGCTGAGAAAGGGATTTCGCTTGGATCAATGGAGGAGATGGATATGTCTAACAACATCAGTACGAATCTTGCTGCTTCTTTTTATCAAAATATGGGGCAGGTGGGAAAGAAGGGGCGGGTGGTGCAGAAAAAAGAGCAGCTGCAGGAGCCTTTTGCCCAATATATGCAAGACGCGCAGGTAGAGTTTTCTGCAGATGGATTAGCTCTGGCCGGTCAGGCGCAGGTGGGTGGTACGCAACTTTCCCAGAAGGCACAGGACTTATTTTCCAAGTTACAGGAGAAGTATGGGGACTATGATTTCTTTGTGGCAGAAAATCAGGATGATATGAAGAATTACATGAACAAGGGAACCAAGCAGTACTCTGTGGTGTTTACTAAAGAAGAATTGGAAAAGATGGCCAGTGATGAGGAATATGCCGAAAAAGTAATCGGGCAGATGGAATCGGCGATTGGCATGACTAAGCGGATTGAGGAAAGTGGTGAGTTGGGGGAAGGCGTGCGCTTTAAACAGGTAGCCATTACCTTTGATGGTGAGGGGAATATGAAGCTTTTTGCGCAGTTGGAAAAGATGAGCGACGAGCAGCAGGAACGCTTGGCTGAAGCAAAGGAGAAAAAGACTGAGGAAGAGGAAAAAGCAGCTCAGAAAGCAGAAGAGGTGCAGGAAAAGAAGCAGCTAAAGGAAATGACGCATAATATTGTGGAGATTGAGGCTGGTTCAGAGGAAGAATTCCTGGAAAAGCTTCTGGGGATTGCATGGTAAGCAGAGAAAATTTTATGAAAATGTTACCCGCTCTAAGGTAAATGTATTTCTTTTCGAAAGGCAGTTCGAAGGAAAAGGGGTTATCAAAAGGGCGGGATTTTTTATGAGCATGTGTCTCATTTCTGTTTAATCTACGTATAATCAGGCCTTAAGGAATCTTTATTGACTAGCTGGGGGTGGTGTAGTATCATGGTTGGGTAGTGATGTTGATGGAGGAAAAAGTTGACAGAGATGATTATACGCAGAGTCCGTCAGGAATTGTTTGACTGGCGATTTATCAAGTTTTTGCTTGTCGGAGTTATCAATACGTTTTCCTGTAGCTTCTTTGCATGGTTGTGTTTGGATATGGTCAGGGATGCCAACCTATCCTTTATTCTCGGTTATTTTGCCAGCAATGTGCTGGCTTATTTGATGAATGGACTTTGGATATTTGCCCGTTCGTTTTCTGTGGGGGGCTATATTCGCTTTGCCCTATCCTATGTGCCGAATTTTTTGTGCGAGAATTTGGTAGTGGCTCTTTGCTATAATATGCTGGGGGTTCCACCAGTGTTCAGTTATTTATTAGCAGCGGTATTAGCAGTACCCATTACCTACTTATTTGTGAAATATTTTGCTTTTGGAGGCGCGAAGAATGATCAATGAAAAGAAGCACTGGGCGGTGCTGGGAGGCTTGTGGCTGGTGCTTTACCTGCTGGGCAATCACCTGCTGACGGTAACTGACCCGGTAGAGTGCAATTATGCGGAAACAGCCCGGGAAATGCTGGTGTACAACGATTATTTTTCCCCTCGTATTTTTGGCAATTTCTGGTTTGATAAACCAATTTTCTTTTATTGGGAATTAGCGGCAGCCTTTCATGTTTTTGGCTTTACGAATTTTGCTGCCCGCTTAGCACCGTCATTGACTGTGTTAGCATCTATGGGCTTGCTTTATTGGTGGGGCAAGCGCTTGTATGGTTCACGAGTTGCTTTTGTAGCTGCATTGCTCTTTACTACCTCTTTGGAAACCTGGTATGTGGGTCATGCCATTGTTACGGATATGACTCTGCTTTTTACGGTTTCTTTGACTTTAATTGCCTTTTATTGTGGTTATCAGCAGAGGTGTTACAACTGGTATTATCTGGCTATGGCTTCAGCAGCCGTGGCTGTTTTGGACAAAGGGCCCATTGGTCTGTGCTTGCCGGGATTGATCATCCTGCTTTTTTTGCTATGGCAGCGGGATATCAGGGCACTGCTGGTGAAGCAGTTAGTGGGAGGCTTTGTCGTATTCTGTTTGGTGGCTGGTATTTGGTATGTGCCCATGTATATGAAGCATGGGCAGGAATTTATTGATGTGTTCCTAGGTGTACACAATGTTATGCGGGCTACTGTGTCCGAACACCCTCGGGATAATGTCTGGTATTATTATTTTGGTATTTTCCTGGCTGGCTTTTTTCCCTGGGTATTTGTCGCTATTCCTGCCTTTATCAAAAAGTGGCGCAGCGGCTGGCGGCTCCGCTTGAATACAGATACTCGTTTTCTGCTGGTTTGGGCGGTGACGGTGTTTGTGGTCTTTCAGTGTTTTGCGACAAAATATGTTACGTATACCTTTCCGTATATGTTCCCGGTGGTGCTCTTGATGGCTCGTTATTTTTGTAACTGGGGACGAAAACTTTTCTATGGTACAGCCGTGATGACGGTTATTTATGTGGGACTTGTTTTTGGTGTAGCGGCTCCCAAGATGGAGCATCATTCAGCTTATGGCTTGGCTCAGGCAGCACAACCTTATTTGAATCAAGGCGCAGAGGTTTACTGTTATGGCCGCCGCGAAGGTGTGGTGTCCTTTACCTATTTTACGGGGCATTATCTCCATGATTTGGTGTCGCAGGAAGAGTTGGAGAAGTCACATAAGCTGGATTGGAGTGTAACCAATATCATCCCGAAAGCTAGTCTGGAGTCGATAGAAACGGATAAACCATTGCTGATTATTGGCGGTGCGGAAAGCGTAGAGAACTTGCAGAAAAAAATGCCAGGGAATTGGCGCTTGTTGGAGAAAGGACGCAGGAATAACTTGTATTACCGTGAGGCAGATTAGGAGGCAGAGCCTTGAAAAGTGTGACGATTGTAGTACCGGTGTATAATGAAGGGGAGAATATCCTGCATTTTACGACTGCCGTCAAAGAGGTGATGGACAAACAGCCCTATAAATGGACGTTGCTGTTTGTGGACGATGGTTCCCGGGACAACAGTCTGGAGCTATTAGAAGACTTGCAGGCACGTTTGCCCTATGTAAAGGTTATTGCCCTGTCCCGCAATTGTGGTCATCAGATTGCGCTGACCTGCGGTTTAGATCATGCGCGAGGAGATGCGGTCATTTCCATGGATGGGGATATGCAGCATCCACCAGAGTTGCTGCCGGAACTTTTAGCCCGCTGGGAAGAAGGTTATCAGGTGGTCCAGACCATTCGACAGGATACACAAGGTGTTTCTTGGGCGAAAAAGAAAACCTCGGCGTTGTATTATCGGCTAATCAACCGGCTGTCCAACGTAAACATTCGTCCCGGGGGGTCAGATTTTCGCTTGTTGGATCGACAGGCCGTTGAGGCTTTGGGAAAGTATCGGGAGCATGACCGCTTCCTGCGGGGGATGGTGACGCTGTTGGGCTATAAGGTGGCTGAGGTACCCTTTGTGGCGCCGCCCCGCTTTGCCGGGCAGTCCAAATATTCGTTAAGTAAGATGGTCAAGCTGGGCGTGGATGGCATTGTGGGCTATTCGGTGGTTCCCTTACGGGTTGCTTTTGTGGGGGGAATTATCTTTGCGTTGTTTAGTTTTTTACTTTTGTTGCATGCACTTTATGTATACATTTGTGATGAAGCGGTATCTGGTTGGACTACCATTATGGTGTGTATGTCATTGTTCGGGGGAACGCAGTTAATCATGTTGGGGATTATGGGCGAGTATTTGGGCCGGATTTATACGGAGGTCAAGAATCGTCCCCTGTATCTGGTTAAGCATAATGGGGGAGAAAATGAAACAACTGATTGTCAATGCCGATGATTTTGGTCGTCATCCGCTGATTAATCAGGCGGTGGCTCAGGCTGTAGAACAAAAGGGGCTGTTGTCGGCCAGCATCATGGCGGGCAAGGAATATTTCAACGAAGCAGTGGCCATTGCTAAGGCCTGCCCGCAGCTGGGAATAGGCGTACACTTGACACTAGTGGATGGTAGGCCTGTACTGTCAGCGGAGGCGATACCTTCATTAGTGGCAGAGAATGGTGACTTTTGGCCGGATCATGGTGTTTTTGTGAAACGTTTTGTGCAGGGAAAAATATCCCTGAGGGAAATACAAAAGGAATTGGCTGCGCAGATGGATAAGGTATTGTCTGCAGGGTTACATCCTACTCATGTGGACAGTCATCAGCATCTGCATATGCTGCCGGGAATCTTTCCCTTGGTCTTGTCCTTGGCTGCGGAGCGCGGTATCAAACGCGTGCGGATTTCCCGGGGAATTTATGGCAATCCTTTCACTCCCTGGCCAGGTATGGGGGACTTGATTGGTAAGTTTGGTTTGGAAGCTTTGGCTTGCCGGAATAGATGGCTGGTTCAAAAACGCGGCTTTGTCTGCCCGGACAACTTTGTTGGCCAGGTGGCCGGTGGTGCTGTATCCGCAGAATTTATGCTGGATTTGGCCGAAAAGCTGGTTCGGGGGACTGTGGAAGTCATGTTGCATCCGGGGTTGGATAATGATGTGCTGGCAAAGGAAACTGGTTGGCAGCACGATTATGAAGGCGAATATCGTGCAGTCTGTCAGCCTTTTGTACAGGATGCCTTGGCTGAAAAAGGTATAGAATTGGTGAATTTTGGAGACTTATGACCAGGCAGGAAAAAGTTTATTAAATCCTGGCGTTATAATAAAAACAGCATATATATATGAAGAACCCGTCGGCAAATTGCTGACGGGTTTATTTATTAACGACTCAATTCGATGGTGAATGCGCCAGTGGCGTATTCGTCAAATTCTTTGCGCTCGCTATTGATATCCACAACAAAAGCGGGCGGAGGAGCATGACCAATTTTTTCCAGTTCGCCTGCGCCCTGCACAGCATCCAGACTGGTCATCAAGGAATGCAATGGCGGCAGGCCACGGGCGGCTGCCTGATTCTCTGTTTTCACGGTGGTGATGGTACTGATCAGGTTGTTTTGCTGGCTTTTTAATACGTCCATAGCATCATGAGGTAATACCGGCATTTTTACATCCATGTTGCTCCCTCCTTTATTGATAATTCTGTAAATAAAGAATATACCTTGATAGTAGCAGAAAAAAATAAGGAAGTCAAATTAAAAGTCAATTAAGAGGATTGCTTAACTTTTGTTGCCAGCCAGCCAATCATCAGCCCGGTAATAAGTCCGCAAGGGCCTAGAACTGGCAGATAGCGGAAGATGGTTAAGGTTTGGGCTGCAAAAGATGCCACCAGGAGCTGCCCACAATGATGGGCAAAACCGCCGGCAGCGCTGATGCCTGCCAAAGAAAAGCAGGTTGTTTTTTTGAGGGCTGTCATAATGGCCAGGCTCAAAAGTCCGCCGCTGATACTATAGAGAAAAATTGTCGGACCGCCGCCGAAGAAAGAGGCCAGACTTGTGCGCAATAGAATGATCAATAGAGAGGCGCGGGGGCCCAGGCTAAATAAAGCATAGACGGTGACGATGTTTGCCAGGCCTAACTTTGCACCTGGTGCGATAAAGGGCAGAGGAATAAGGCCTTCAAGCAGGAATAGCACCAGGGATAGGGCAGTTAGCAAGGCGATATAGAGATGATTTCGCAGTTCCATGGGGTCACTCACTCTTGATTTCAATGATTAATTTATGCGGGAGACAGGCGATGATTTCTCCGGGCTGGGATATAGCACCTGTCTGTACGCAGATTTTGTCTGGACAGTCTGCATCCCGTACGGCAATTTGTTCGTTTTCGATGCGGATAAGATTGTGTTTTTCCGTGCCTTTCAGGGGAAAGGGAATTGTCATTTCCGTAATTCCGATATGTCCTGTCAGCCGTATGTGTTGTATGACTTTCCCGTCCTGACGGATTTCTGCGTAACAGGCAGGGCCTGGTTGACCGAATTTTGTTAAAGGCAGCAGAGATACAAGAAAGAGCAGGACAATCAGCACAATATCCGCTTTTTTTAGCATTTTACTCATATAGAGTATTATAGACTTTATATAACACATTTGCTATACTTAATAACCGAAATATAAAATAAAAGGGGTGGGAGTAATGCCAAATCGTCCTGTCTGGGCTGAGATAAATTTACAGGCGTTACGTCATAATTATAGAGAGATAAAAAGACAATTGGCTGCAGGAGTGAAGCTTTGTGCAGTGGTTAAGGCCAATGCTTATGGGCATGGTGCAATTCCTATAGCCCGGGTGGCAGTGGAAGAAGGGGCCGATTATCTGGCAGTGGCTACCTTGGCTGAGGGCATGGAACTGCGACAGGCGGGATTCACTACTCCTATTTTGGTTTTGGGCCTTGTGATGCCTGAGGATGCCAAGGATATTGTCGATTACGACTTAACGCAGGTCGTGTGTGAATTGATGCTGGCAGAAGCACTTTCCCGGGAGGCTGTGCGCCAGCATAAAACCGTTCGGGTTCATCTCAAAGTGGACACAGGTATGGGACGTATTGGCGTGCGCCCCGAGGAAATCGGGGACTTGGCGGAAAACATTGGCAGGTTACCGGGGATAGAGATTGAAGGGATGTTTTCGCATTTTGCCATGGCGGATTGCCAGGATAAGGGCTATACGCGGATGCAACTGGATAAATTCCAGGCGGCCATTGCGGCGGTGGAAGAGCGTGGAGTAAAGCTATCCCTTAAGCATATTGCCGAATCGGCGGCTGTTTTGGAAATTCCTGAGGCTCATTTTGATATGGTAAGGGCAGGGGTTATTCAGTATGGGTTGTGGCCTTCAGAGGAAGTGACGCATCCCATCGCTTTGCAGCCGGTGATGGGGCTTAAGGCAAAAGTGGTGTGGCTTAAGACCTTGCATAAGGGAGAGAGCATTGGCTATGGCCGGCAGTTCACCGCGGCAAGAGAGAGCCGTATTGCCACGCTGCCTATCGGTTATGCGGATGGGTATATCCGAGCTTATGGGAAGCAGGGATATGTGGAAATCTGCGGACAAAAAGCACCGATTGCCGGCAGGGTCTGTATGGATCAGGTGATGGTGGATGTGACGGAGATTCCGGATGTGAAAATTGGGGATGAAGTTACGCTGTTTGGCAGTGAAAGTCTGACCATTGATGAGGTGGCCAGGTGGGGCGACACCATCAATTATGAAGTCCCCTGTTTGCTTAGCGGGCGGGTGCCAAGAGTCTATCGATAAAGCTGCTTATTGAACCTGGCGTTTCCAATATTCAAGGTCGGGTTCATTCAACGGCAAGTCAATGGTCTGCCCATTATCGTAATAGAAGCGGAACCGGATGGTCTCCGCTTTTTTTATTGCGGGCAGACTGGAACGGGGAAGTTCCACAAAGAGTTTGTTTTCGTTCTGCCAGGCATGGTCCTTGCTGTCATGGGGGGGGGGTGTCTGTTTGGTGGCTGCTTTCATTTCCCAGGCATCGCCATCGGTGTAGAGAATTGCTTCATTTTTGAGTTTAGCACTGTCATACCGCCAGTCCCAAAGGGTAAGCACGGCACCTTCCAGTTTGCCTTGGGCGGTATGGGAGGTTTGAAAGTCTATGCGGCAGTATGCGGATAGACTTTCGGCGGTCCGATGGTCGATATGCCAGGTGTAGGACAAGCCAAAGATACCGGTAATCATCAACAACAGGCCAATGGCAAGAAAGATTTTTTTTATCATCAGTAATAGTCCTCTCTGTATGTAAGCATGACGCTGGATTCCATGAATTTACATAGATAGTATAACATACTCGACTTTTTTCTTGCAATTTTAGCGGGATGTGAGAAAATAGAAGTACTGATTCTATATTAGGAAAATAAAAATACCACAAGGGGGCATTTTTATGACAATAAAGTTGTTGGCGACAGATTTGGATGGCACTCTTTTACGGAGCGGAAAACCGGTGTCAGCGGGTAATGTTGCGGCTGCTCAGGAGGCGGCAAAGGCTGGTACCATTGTGACCATAGCTACTGGACGCATGTATCGGGCGGCTATGCCTGTGGCAGAAGCTTTGGGGTTGGATGTACCCATTATTACTTATAACGGAGCTTTGATTAAATCCACTTCGGGGAAGATCTATTATGAGCAGTATCTGGATGAGGATATCTGCCGCCGGGTGGTGGATTTTGCAGCGGCGCGCAACTGGTATCTGCAGACCTATAGTGGTGATGAATTGTATTATTCGGCCTGTGGGGAATTTTCTCAGCGTTATGAATACAGTCAGAAGGTCAAGGGCAAAACACTGGGTTATGCAGGTATGCGGGAGCAGGTCAGCAGGATGTATAAGATGCTGGTCATCACGGATGATCCGGCAGTTACCCAGGATTGGATGGCAGAACTGCAGGTTGAATTTGGCGACAGGATTACCCTTACCCAATCATCCAAGGATTTTATTGAAATTATCAGTCCAGGGGTGTCCAAGGCTGCGGCTTTGGTGCGGCTGGCGGATATGCTGCATATAGATATCCGTGAGACCATGGCTATCGGGGATGCCAGTAATGATTTGCCCATGCTTGAAGCAGCTGGATTCAGTGTGGCTATGGGCAATGCTACCGCTGAGGTCAAGGCGGTGACAGATGCGGTTACCGGCCATTGTGATGAGGATGGCTGGGCACAGGCTGTGCATAAATACATATTGAACAGAGAATAAGGCAGGTGGATTTTGTGGGACAGGAACTTGATGAAGGAAAAGAAGTGTTGGAGCCCTCGCGGGAAGACCGATTTCGTCTGGTGATTGTCACCGGCATGAGCGGTGGCGGAAAGACCCAGGCTTGTCGTTATATGGAGGATTTAGGTTACTTTGTGGTCGATAATTTGCCTCCGGTTTTCATTCCTAAATTTGTGGAACTTTGCAAACATGCTGGTGATCATGTGGGTAAAGTGGTGCTGGTGGTGGATACCCGCAGCCGGGAATTTTTTGATACCTTTATCCATGTGCTGGATGATATGGATAAGGCAGATGTTCCCTATGAAATGCTCTTTATGGATGCATCGGATCCCGTGATTATCCGGCGTTATAAGGAAACCCGCCGGCGTCATCCCATGGCGCCATCCTCCAGAATTTCGGATGGGATTGCCAAGGAAAGGGAAAGACTATCGCCAGCCAGGGCAAAGGCAACCTATATTATTGATACCTCGGAACTTAAAAAAGTGGAATTACGAGATAAGATTCATCGGATTTTTGGGAACAATGATGGCGAGCAGATGAGTATCAATGTGCTATCCTTTGGGTTTAAGTTTGGTATGCCCTTGGATGCGGATATGGTTCTGGATGTGCGCTTCCTGCCGAATCCCTTCTATATTGAATCCATGCGTCACAAGAGTGGTGCTGTTCCCGAGGTGGCGGAATACATTGCCAAATGGCCAGTGACCCAGGAGTTTACGGAGCATTTGGATGGTATGATGGATTTTCTTGTACCGCAGTATGTGAAGGAAGGCAAGAGTCAGTTGGTGATTGCTGTGGGCTGCACCGGTGGTATGCATCGCAGTGTCTTTATTGCCAAACATATTTTTGACCGATTGAAAGATCGAGGCTTGCCGGTCAAATTGGAACACCGGGATTTGATGAAAAACGATGTGTGGGAACACGTACGCGAGGAGTGTTAAACTATGCATTTGTTGAAATGGCTGTATCCTGGCATGAAGTTCAAACGCTGGCTGCTGTTGTTTGCAGCCGGGGTTATGCTGGTTAGCCTGGGGTTGGCTCTTGTTTTTAACTACAAATATCTGGATGCCATAGAAGAAACCATTTTTCAGGCGGTTTATCTGTGGAAGGGGACCTATGATTATTCCATTACCACTTTTATCGGAGTTTTGGTAGTGGTTTTAGGCGCGGTATTGATGCTGGCAGCAACCCGTTATGTAATCCGCTCGGTCATTATGGTGCTTTTGCCGGACAGCTCAGAGCGGTTGGTGGATATTATCTACGAAAAGCGCCGTCTGGGTAAAGGTCCTAATGTCACTGTTGTGGGCGGCGGTCATGGCTTGTCCGTATTGCTGCGGGGCATCAAGGCGGCCACCAGTAATGTTACAGCCGTGGTAACGGTGGCTGATGATGGCGGTTCTTCTGGACGATTGCGGGAGGAATTTGGCATCATTCCTCCGGGCGATTTACGCAATTGCTTGGTGGCGCTGGCCGATACAGAACCGTTGATGGAAAAATTGTTCCAGTATCGTTTCAAGGGTGAGACAGAACTGGCAGGACATAGCTTTGGCAATCTCTTTATCGCTGCCATGAATGAAGTGACAGGGGATATGGAACAGGCTCTGCGGGAGTCTTCCAAGGTACTGGCGGTAAAAGGTCAGGTGCTTCCTGCATCCAAGGACCATGTGCGGCTGGATGCCATCATGACCGATGGAACAGTGGTGGAAGGGGAATCCCAGATTCCCGAGGTTCATAAGAAGATTCATCGGGTACGGTTATTTCCGGAAAAGGTACAGCCCGTACAATCGGCCTTGGACGCACTGACCAATGCAGATGCTATTATTTTGGGCCCGGGCAGTCTTTATACCAGCATCATGCCTAATTTATTGGTGGATGGTGTGGCTGAGGCTATCCGTAAGAGTAAAGCCATTAAAATCTATATCTGCAATGTCATGAGCCAGCCGGGAGAAACGGATGGATATACCGCCTCGATGCATGCCAAGGCCATTATCGACCATGGCGGCAAGGGCATTATTGACTATATGCTGGTCAACGATTCCCCCATATCGCCGGAGATGCAGGAATTCTATGCGGGCAAGGGGGCTTATCCGGTGGAAGTGGATGAGGATGCCATCAATGCATTGGGGGTAGGTTTTGTGAAGGCCGATATCATCAATGAAAGGGAACTCATTCGCCATGATCCGGATAAGCTCAGCAAGGCCGTCATGAATATGGTTTATCATCTTCAGCCCAGTGCCTTGAAAAAATACGAAATCAAGTAAGTTTGGAAAAGGAGGAGGCTTATGCCATCCTTTGCCACAGAGGTAAAAAATGAACTGGCAAGGCTCTGTTATGAGGAACCCTGCTGCCGAGGTGCGGAACTGGCGGCACTATTACGTATGGGCGCAACTCTTACGCTGGGGGCCGGTCATACCTTTGGCCTCAATTTCACCTCGAAAAATGCGGCTGTAGCCCGTAAAGTGCTGCAGCTTTTGAAAAGTGAGGGGGAGGGGCTGCGGACGGAAATTACGGTACGTCGTTCCCGTCAGCTCAATAAGAATAATAGTTATACGGTGCGTGCAGTGCCATCGGTTAAGGTGAACGAGCTGTTTGCCCGTATTGGTTTTCTCCATGAGAACAGCTTCAATATGGAAAATGACCGGGGAATTCTCAAAAAACAATGCTGTCGTATTGCCTACCTGAGGGGAGCCTTTCAGGGAGGGGGCAGTGTGAATCGTCCGGAAGCAGCTTATCATTTAGAGCTGGTGACGGGCAGTTTTGAGTTGGGAAATCTCCTCTATGATTTACTGCGGCGGATGGGATTTCCGGCAGGTTTTGTGGATCGAAAGGATGCATATATCGTCTACCTGAAAGAGGGAGATGCCATTATCGATTTCCTGGGCATGGTGGAGGCGGATGAGGCTGTGGAAAGCTTTGAAGTGGCTCGTAATGTCAAGGAAGTCCGGGAGCAGGTTAATCGTCTGGTGAACTGTGAGACGGCTAATCTGCAGAAGGCCGTGGATGCTGCCGGACGGCAGCTGGCCATTATCCGGCAGCTGGAAAAAGAGGGCAATCTGGTCAAACTGCCGCCTAAGGTACGGGCGGCAGCCAAAGCCCGGTTGGAAAATCCTGCGGCTACGTTGCAGGAACTCGCGGAAATACTGGGAATCAGCAAATCTGGCATGAATCATCGCATGAGAAAATTAAAGGAAATAGCGGAGAATCTTTGCTGATAGCCAATGATTTATAAGGAAGAGGGATGTAAGTTTGCGTTATGTGAAATATGGGGCAGGGGTGTTGGCCTTTATCCTGTTGATCTTTATTTCCTGGCTGACGTTGACGCCGGCACCTCAAGGGGTACTGGTGTTGGAATATCATCATATCTGTGATGATGTGGGGGACGATGGCTGGTCCTATGCGGTGCCTGTGGCTGATTTTGCCCAGCAGCTGGATTATCTGCAGGCTGAAGGCTATACCACCATTACCATGCAGGATTTTATGCGGGCGAAGAAAGGTAAACAGGATTTGCCGGAAAAACCGGTGATTTTGACCTTTGATGACGGTTATGAAGATAACTACACGATATTGCTGCCGATGCTGGAGGAGCGGCATATGGTGGGGACGGTCTATATGGTAACCAACAGCATCGGGCGCAAAGGCTATCTCAGCTGGAATCAGTTGCGGGATATGCAGAACCGGGGGATTGAATTGGGCAGCCACACGGCTAACCATCAGCCTCTGACCAGTCTGGAGCGGGAAAAGCAGGCCGAGGAAATGAAGCTTTCCAAACTGCTGATGGAGTGGAACGGTCTCAAGACCATCTTTACCTTTTCCTATCCTAATGGTGCTTATGATGATGGTATGCCGGAATTGCTGCAGGAGAATGAATACCTGACAGCCGTGACTGGGGATGGTGGTCTTAATACCTTTAAGACGAATCCCTATCTCATGCAGCGTACCAACATTCCCCATCCTCGCTTGGGGCTGCTGGAATTCAAGCTGCGCCTGTTCAAAGGAGAGGTGATGACCCGTCTGGGAATTCACCAGCATTTAATTCGTGAGTAATGTTTAGTAAGGATGTTTTTGATTTATGAAAGGAAAACAAATAGCAATGGCTGTGCTGACAGCGGGGGTTATGTTGATGCCTTCGCTGGTGCAGGCTCGTCATGCCGCTGTCAGTGGGGCGGTTACCATTGTGCATGCTGACAGATTGGCGAAAAATTTGCAGGTGAGGGGGAGCTCAGATACGAAAATCTTAGACCGCATCCAAAATATTTTGCGGACGCAGGAACAGGGGCAAACTGTTCCTGAGCAGAAGAATCTCCCGGAAAAACAGGGACTGGCTCGTTGGTATATGAATAGTCGGGACGAGGGGGGAACCCTGCTTTTTTCCGATAGCCCGGAATATGTGAACCAGAATGGTATCCTCTATCAGGATTCCGTCCGGGGAGATGCCCGCGTGTTATTCTACCATTTGAATAGCAGTGATGAACCCAAGAAGCTGGCGGTAGTGCTTAAAAATGAGTATAACGGTAAGAATACCGTAACCGTTACTCGTGGCGGTAGTGGTCAGCCCAGTGATGATTATCTCAAGGTGGGGAAGGCTACGCAGTTGGAATACTTCAGCCAGGAAAGAAATCAGAAGATTTCCCTGCAGCCGGGTATGTCCCGCTTATTGCAGGAGAATATGAATATGACCATTTTGCAGCCGGGAGAATTGACTTATGGTGTCTTTGATTTTCATGCGGAGCATTCGGTTCTGGTATCGGTAATCATGTTGGATGCTTATGGGGACCCCGTGACGGCGGTGGAAAATCTGCCGGTGCTGCCAAAGGATGCAATGCGGCTTAGGGGAACCTTCAAAGGGATGAATCGAGTGCTGTCTGCCCGCAAGGTATATAATCCTGGGGAGGATGGCGGTGTTTATTTCATGCTGGCAGATGATAAGACCGATAAATATCGTACGGGTATTGATGCTACCGATGGCAGTGCGGTGATCAATTATGGCAATTATGGCATCAATTATCGCATTGAGCTGCCCGTGGAAGCTGGCGATGTGGATTACTATTTAAGTCCCTTGGGTGGTGTTTATGCTGGGGCCATGCGCAGTTTTAAGGCCACGAAGACCTATACATTATTTCCTACCCCGGGGGAACGGCCTTATTTTGGAGACCGGACAGCTCCGGAAAGTTATGCGGTACAATCCCAGCGGGAAGCTGGAAAGTGGCAGCTGGCCCAAAATACAGAGCTGGCTCCTCTGGGGGAAAGTGTGGGGCAGGGCGAAACGGTCTTTGAATTTTCCCCACCGGGGGCGTCTAATTTGCCCGTGGCAGTGGTCATGCTGCCGAAAAAGTAAATTTTATGTATGCAACATCTGAATCATTTGCAGGTGTAATATAAGGAGGATCATTTTCCATGTCTGAAAAAAAACCATTTTACATTACTACGCCGATTTATTATCCCAGTGCCAAGTTGCATATCGGTCATGCATACTGCACCACCATTGCAGATAGTATTGCCCGCTTTCACCGTCTGGCAGGAGATGATGTATTTTTCCTGACGGGATCGGATGAGCACGGGCAGAAAATTCAACAGAAAGCAGAAGAAGCCGGCATCAAGCCCATTGAGTATACGAATAAGATTGTGGCTGGTTTCCAGAATCTTTGGCAGAAGCTCAACATCAGCAATGATGACTTTATCCGTACGACGGAAAAACGTCATGAACGGGTGGTACAGGAGATTTTCCGTCGGATTTATGCCAAGGGAGATATCTATAAAGGGGAATATAAGGGCCTTTATTGTACACCCTGTGAAAGCTATTGGACGGAACATCAGCTGGATGAGAATGGCTGCTGCCCGGATTGCGGCCGTCCTGTGCAGGAAGTGTCTGAGGAAGCTTATTTCTTTAAGATGAGCAACTACCAGGATAAGATTCTCGCCTACATTGAAAGTCACCCGGACTTTATCCAGCCCACATCCCGGCGTAATGAGATGATCAATTTTATCAAGCAGGGGCTGGAGGATCTCTGTATTTCCCGTACGTCCTTTGACTGGGGGATCCCAGTTCCCATGGATGAAAAACACGTCATCTATGTGTGGTTTGATGCGTTGACGAATTATTTGACGCCGATTGGCTTTTTGGATGATCCGGAAAAGTTCAATCGTTATTGGCCGGCTAATCTGCATCTGGTGGGGAAAGAAATCGTGCGCTTCCATACCATTATCTGGCCGTGCATCCTGATGGCGTTGGATTTACCCTTGCCCCAGAAGGTTTATGGTCATGGCTGGCTGATTGTGGATGGGGACAAGATGAGCAAGTCAAAGGGCAATGTCATTGACCCCATCGGTTTGATTGATGAGTTTGGTGCGGATGCAATCCGTTATTTCCTGCTCAGAGAAATCAATCTGGGGCAGGATGGTAATTTCTCCCGGGATGCATTGATTCAGCGCATCAATAGCGATTTGGCCAATGATTTGGGGAACCTGCTGCATCGTACATTGAATATGGTGGGGAAATTCCAGGATGGTGTGTTGATTGCACCTAAGGGTGAAAGCGATATTGATAAGAGCCTTAAAGCTGATGCTGCGGAAACGGTACGTTATTTTGCCGACAACATGGAAAAGATGGAATTGTCCCTGACCATCAAGAAAGTCTGGGCCTTTATCAGCCGGGCCAATAAATACATTGATGAAACGGCTCCCTGGGCATTGGCCAAAGATGAGACCCAAAAACAGGAATTGGCCAATGTCATGTACAATCTGGCGGAATCCCTGCGTCAGATCAGCGTAATGATCAGTCCCTTTATGCCGATTACGGCTGAGCGTATTTGGAAACAGCTGAATCTGGAACGTGATTTTGCCGATGTCCAGTTGGCGGATATTCAGGAGTGGGGCGGTATTGCTGCTAACCATAAGGTGGGAACGCCTGAGCAGCTCTTTCCCCGCATTGAGGTGGAGAAAGACAAAACGCCAGCTAAGCAGGAAAAGCCAGCGAAGAAGAACAAACAGGATAAGAACGCCGTTAAGCCAGAAGCCGATAGCGGACATGAAGAAATCAGCATAGATGAATTTTCGAAGATTCACCTGCGGGTGGTCAAGGTGGTTTCTGCTGAACCGGTGCCGAAGACAGAAAAATTGTTGAAGCTTACCGTTGATTTGGGCGATGAACAGCGGGAAATCGTATCTGGTATTGCGAAGCATTACACTCCGGACGAGCTGGTGGGCAAGAATGTGGTGATGGTTATAAACTTGAAACCGGCCAAGATTCGCGGTATCGTATCCCATGGTATGGTATTGGCCGCTTCCTCTGGCGACGATTTGCAGGTCCTGTCTGTGGATATGCCAGTAGGCTCTGCGGTACGCTGATATGGGGAAGTTTGCATTAGTGGATACCCACACCCATTTAAATGATGACAAATTTTCCAGACAGGAAGCTGAAGTTATTGCCCGGGCGCAGGAAGCAGGCGTTACCCGCCTGATCAATATGGGAGACACCTTGGCGTCTTCGGAGAAGGCGGTGGAACTAGCGGCTTCCTATGATGGCGTTTACGCCGGTGTAGGCATCCATCCGGAAGAAATTTATGAATTGGGTACGGCGGATGATGAGCAGTTGGCGGCTTGGACCAAGTGTACACGCGTGGTGGCCATCGGTGAAATTGGCCTGGATTATTATTGGGAGAAAGATGAGGAAAAGCGGGCTTTGCAGCGGCGTATGTTCATCCATCAGTTGGACTTAGCCCGCCAGCTGCATCTGCCGGTTTGTGTTCATGACCGGGAGGCTCATGGGGATACCATGGCCATTCTGAAAAAAGAGGGCCGCGGTATTAGCGGTGTGATGCATTGTTTTTCCGGCAGTTATGAAATGGCACAAGAGCTTTATCAGCTGGGGTGGTACATTGGTGTCGATGGGCCTTTAACTTATAAGAACGCGGCTAAACTTCCCGAAATAGTGGCGAGATTTCCCTTGGAACGCATTTTGGTTGAGACCGATGCGCCTTATCTGGCACCTGTTCCTATGCGAGGGAAACAGAATGAACCTGCTTTTGTGCGCTATGTGGCAGAGAAAGTAGCTGAAATCAAGGGGATTCCTGTGGAAAAGGTGGCTAAACAGACCTCAAACAATGCTGAGGAATTATATGGTATCTAATCCCTTGTTTTGCCGGTTTTTTGGTAAAAGTGGTGGACATGCATTAAAAAATGCGGTCCACTGCTTTTTTATTCCCATTTTTCAGCTGTTTTTCAGCTAAATGTGGGAAAATAGTTGAGTAGAATTTGACAAGGGTTTTAATCCCATGCTATACTGCTAAAAGTTCTTCACCGAAGTTTGAAGGGGGCTTTTAATGAGTTTAAGGAAAATCGTGGCTTTCAATCATAAAGAACAAAAAGTTGTAATGTGCGCGGTGCTGGCCATTATGATGATGTTGACAACGGGCTTTACGAAGACTACGTTGCCAGACGATTGGCACCAGGTAACTATTGTGGCCGATGGTAAAACCATTACGACCAATACAAATCATACAAATCCTGCGTTTATCTTAGGGAAAAATGGCGTGAAACTTAGAGCCAACGATGAATACCATCTGGAAAAGGATGGCAGTAACACGAAAATCACCGTTTACCGCGCGGTTCCGGTAACGGTAACGTACAATGGTCAGGCAAAATCGGTCGTGACCAGCAAGCAGACCGTAGGCGACGCCCTGATCGAGTTGGGCTATAATCTGGAGGATGTGGAAACACCTCTGGGACTGGATGCGAAAATTCAGGCGAACTTAGATATAGTAGTAACTGACAGTGCAAAAAAACGTGCAGCACTGCAGCGTATGCGTGAAGAACAAATGAGACCAAAGGTGCAGACGGAGAGGGGGGCGATGCCTTATACCCGCGTTTACACCATGGAAGCAACAGCTTATCTGCCTACAGACGGCAGTGCTACGGGCACTACCGCCATGGGGATTCCGGCCCGCCGGGGAGTGGTTGCTGTTGACCCGAATGTTATTCCATTGGGATCCCAAGTCTATATACCAGGCTATGGTGTGGCTGTGGCTGCTGATACTGGCGGCGCTATCCGTGGTCAGAAAGTGGATTTGTGCATGGAGACCTATGGGGAGTGCATGAATTTCGGACGTCGAAATATTGAAGTTTATGTGCTGTCATAAAAAAATCCGCAAGCAATTTGCTTGCGGATTTTTTTATTGCCCGACCTCCACGTCGTGCTTTCTGCATTCGTTGAAGAAGAAGATGGCATTCGTATCCTTGGGATTTTCACTCCAGAATTTGATTAGTTTCTTAGCCATATTGCATTTTTCCTGCATGAAGGGCATGAGGTTTTCGGCGGTAATCGGGCCGCCAACGGTCATAAATATATCGATATTATGACCGAGGGTTTCGAGCATTTCCTCGGTGCATTCGTTCTTCGCCAATGCTTCAGCAAACCGTACACCTTGTTCTACATCATCGGCGTAGCCGCGCTGCACCAACCAGACTGCGATTTGTTTTTCCATGGATTTCCCTCCCTTTTTCGCTATGTGCTACTTTTATTCGCTATGGAAAAGGGGAAATCCTGCTTAGCTTTGCGGATTCTAATGGATGAACGGATATTTTCTTGCTATATCTAATACTCTGTTATATGATTGAGGAAGAGTATCGAAAAGGAGTGATACAGTTGAAACGCAGTGAGCGGATTTTACTTTACATACAAGAGCGTTCATCCGCAATGGAAAGTAAGGATATGACGGGGCAGATTGGTTTTGATGCCCAGGAAATTGCCGATGAATTGGATATTTTGCGGAATAACGTATCCAAAGAGTTAAATGAACTGCATCGCCAGGATAGAATTATAAAGTTTACAGGTCGGCCGGTACGTTATTTTGATCGGGGAACCCTGGAAAAGTTACTGGAGTGCGAACTGGGGCATGGGCCTTTGCAATTCCGGGATGTGGAGGAATGCAAGCGAATTTTTGCCAGTGATGAGGAGGAAGAGGCTAATCCATTTGCACGGTTGATTGGTGCGGACAAGAGTCTCAAGCGGCAGGTGGAGCAAGGGAAAGCCGCCATACTTTATCCGCCAGATGGGCTTCATACGTTGATTGTGGGACAAACCGGAGTGGGTAAGACACTTTTTGCGCATATGATGTTTGCTTATGGTAAGGCCATGAAGCGTTTCGGTGAGCATGCACCCTTTATTACCTTTAATTGTGCAGATTATTATAATAATCCGCAATTGCTGATTTCCCATATCTTCGGACATATCAAGGGAGCATTTACGGGAGCGGATACGGCTAAGGCCGGACTGGTAGAAGAGGCCGATGGCGGCGTTCTTTTTTTGGATGAAATCCATCGCCTGCCCCCTGAAGGGCAGGAAATGATTTTCTACTTCATGGATACGGGGACATATAATCGTTTGGGGGAAACTACCCGCAGCCGTAAGGCCAAGGTGCTGATTATCGGCGCTACGACAGAAGACCCGAATTCGGCTTTGACGAAGACCTTTGTCCGGCGCATTCCCAATATCATTACCATAAAGCCCTTGTCTGAACGAACCTTGGAGGAGAAACTGGATATTTTGAAGCTGCTCTTTATGGAGGAGGCCCAGCGGGTCAAGAAGCCTGTACGCATCAGCGTGGAAGCGATTAAGGCATTGATTGGCAGCATTGGCAGTGGCAATGTGGGACAGCTGAAATCCAATATCAAATTGCTTTGTGCTCAGGCTTTCCTGAATGGGATAGATAATCCCAGTTTCATTGAAGCGGATTTTCGGATGTTGCCGGCCAGTGTCCGGGACGGTTTGCTGACATTGTCGGCCAATCGGCAGGCTTTAGCGGAGCTCACCCAGTATGTCAGTGAGCCTTTGCTGGTATCTCCTCCCGGAGAAAAATTCAAACTGGATGATGAGGGCAATCGGGAAGGCTTTAATCTCTATCAGGTGGTAGAGGACAAGGTGGCGCTTCTCAAGGGGGAAGGGATCAGCGATGAACTCATCAAGCAGATTGTGGCCACGGATGTAAATGTCTATGTTAAAGAACTATATAATAAGAAGCATTCTGTCAATATGACTACCCGGGAACGGCTGCTTAAGATTGTGGATGAGGCATTGGTGGATTTTTCCGAGCAGATATCCCTCTATGTACAGAAACGATTGAATCGCAGTTACCGGGACAGGTTTCTCTATGCATTCAGTTTGCATCTGTCGGCTTTCTTTAAGCGGGTCAAGGCCCAGGAGACGATTCCCTATACGGAAATAGAAGGGGCTATCCCCAAGGATTCGGAATATATGCGGGTAGCAGAGGAAATCGGGACTTTGATTGAAAAGCACTATCATGTGACTGTGCCCCGGGCTGAGATTGAATATATTGCGTTGTTGCTGGAATCGGCAGATGATGATGAACTGGAGGAAAAAATCATCATTTTGGTGGCTACCCATGGCAAGACAACGGCAAGTTCCATGGTTGATGTGGCCAAGCGGCTGTTTAGTTCCGCCGATACCAATATCATTGCCATTGACATGCCCTTGGAGGTCAATCCACAGGAGATACTGGAGCAGACAGCAGGCATGCTCAGGGGGATGGAATGTCAGAAGGGGGTATTGATTCTGGCGGATATGGGCTCACTTTGCAACATAGGAGCGCTGCTTTCTGAACGGTTGAAGATTCCTGTGCGGACCTTGGATATGGTGTCTACGCCCTTGATTCTGGAAGCCATGCGCAAGGTTGATATTGCTGGTATGGATTTGGACAGCATCTATGAATCCCTGCTTAGTTTCAAGGGCTATGAGGCTGTCGATACCCATGAGGTTCCTGTTAATACGCAGGAAGCTATTGTGACTATCTGTTCTTCCGGTCATGGAGCTGCCATGAAGATCAAAGCCCTGGTGGAGGATGTGCTGCGCCATGCGGGGCGGATTATTGAAGTCATTCCCGTAGGCGTGCTGCATTTGGACGACCGGCTGGCGGAAATCGCTCAGGAGTATCGCATTGTGGCGGCGGTGGGCATGAAGAAACCAACGCTGAATATTCCCTTTATACCCTTGGAACAGCTTATTGATGGGGAAGGGGAACGGCGGTTGACGGAACTGGTTTTTGCCAGTGAAACCGCAATAGCGTCGAAGCTGTCCCGTCATGAGGGTAAGGGGAATCTAGTGGTGCAGCGTCTTTGTGAGGAATCCTTACAACGCTTTCTTACCTATCTGAATCCCGCCAAGATTATGAGCGTACTGCTGGAGTTTGATAAGACACTGGAAGAGGATCTGCAATTAAACCTATCCAATCCCCTGCGGGTGCGTTTGTTGGTTCATTGCGGTTGTGCCTTGGAACGGGTGGTAACGCGCAGCCCGTTGGTTTATAAAGAGGATAAGCAGGCGGTGGATAACAGAAAATTAATGGCCTTGAAAAAGGCGGCCAAAATCTTTGATGAAACACTAAAATTACGTTTTGACGAAGATGAGTATTATTTTATGGCCAATATGCTTTGATACAGATCATACACTATGACCATGACATTTGTCATAGTGTATTTTTTTTATGCGGATACAGGTCATTTTAGATGAAAGTGTATCAATTAGTGTATTAGAGTGTATTAAAAAAAGAGTTATAGTATCATAAATAGGAATATTATTCTGAAAAAAGCGTGAAAAAAGAAGAGAAATAAACGAAATGATAAAATTTCGTTTTTGATACACAAAGTTGGCACGCATATTGCATTATATAGGAGCGTAAGGCAAAAAAAGCCAAAAACGTTCAAAATCAACCATAAATATTAATTTAGGGGTAATGAGCTTAGGAGGTAGTGTGAATGTTTGGTATTATTGTTGGTACTCACGGTATCTTTGCTGAGGAACTGGTGCGTTCCTGCGAGATGATTTGCGGTGAGCAAAAAAATGTGGCTGCAGTAACGCTGGTACCTGGTGAAGGTCCGGACGATGTGGTCGCTAAGTATGAAGAGGCAATCAAAGGCCTGGACTGCAAGGACGGTGTATTGTTCCTGAATGATCTGTTCGGCGGCAGCCCTTATAATGCTGCCTGCCGTCTGGTAATCAGCAATGAGAACTATGGTATTGTCACGGGCGTGAATCTGCCCATGCTTATCGAGATGTGCAGTGCGCAGCTGGCTGATGATGGTTCGGATATCAAGGCTCTTATGGAACGGGCTACGGAGGCAGGCCGCAGTGGTTTGCAGACGTTCCATGCCAGCCAGATTTCCGATGATGATGAGGAGGATTTATAATGAATATCGTATTAGCAAGAATTGATGACCGTCTTATTCATGGCCAGGTAGCAACGGTTTGGTCCAAGGTTACGGGGTGCACACGCATCATTGTCTGTGATGACGAAGTGGCAAAGGATACCATTCGTGCAACACTCCTGAAGCAGGTAGCTCCCGCTGGGATCAAATCCCATGTTGTAGACCTGGAAAAAGCTGTTCGCGTTTACAACAATCCGAAATATGAAAATGAGAAGTGCCTGCTGCTCTTCACGAATCCCACCAGCGTTCTCTATATGGTAGAACATGGCGTAGATATCAAGAGCGTTAATATCGGTGGCATGAGCTTCCATGAAGGCAAACATCAGATTACGGGGGCTGTTTCCGTTGATGACCAGGATATTGAATCCTTCAAGAAACTCAATGAAAAAGGCATTGAACTGGAAATCCGCAAGGTTGATACGGATAAGAAAGTCATGCTGATGGATGTTCTTAAATAATCATCTTATCAACATAGGCCGTTTTTTTGCAGCGGCGGGTTGGCGTGTATGACAGCCCGCCAATGCAGGATTATCATAATGGAGGGAATATATAATGGGCACTATGCAGATCTTGTTAATCTTTATTTTCGCAACGATTGCGGGGATGGGGTCCTGCCTGGATGAAATGCAGACTCATCGTCCGTTGATTGCTTGCACCGTTACTGGACTTATCTTAGGCGATATGACAACTGGCATTATCATTGGTGGTACTTTGGAAATGATGGCTTTGGGCTGGATGAACATCGGTGCTGCTATCGCACCGGATGCGGCTCTGGCATCTGTAATTTCCACGATTCTCGTCATTGCCAGCCATCAGGATGTGGCAACGGGTATCGCAATTGCCATGCCGCTGGCTGCTGCTGGTCAGGTTCTGGCTATTATCTGTAAGACGATTTCTGTAGTATTCCAGCACAAGGCCGATGACTATGCAGAAGAAGGCAATCTCTTCGGCATCGACCTCTGTAACTATGGTGCGTTGCTTCTGCAGGGACTCCGTGTTGGTATTCCCGCCCTGCTGGTAGCTATGACGGTTGGTACAGGTGCAGTGGAAGACATGCTCAATGCTATTCCTCCTGTTATCTCCGGCGGTTTGCAGGTTGCTGGTGGTTTCATCGTAGTTGTTGGTTATGCAATGGTCATCAACATGATGGGCGCTCAGTATCTCATGCCTTTCTTCTTCCTGGGTTTCGTTGTTGCAGCGTTCACGAACTTCAATCTGGTTGCTCTCGGCGTTATCGGTCTTGTTTGTGCTATCGTTTATATTCAGCTCAACCCGAAATACGCTGAAGTTGCTGCTGCTCCGGCAGGTACTACTGCTGCTGCAAGCTCCAGCGACCTTGATGATGAACTGGACTGATTTGGCATTGAACTGAACCTTGAGGAGGATAATATAATGGAAAAGAAGATTACTTCTAGCGACTTTTTCTGGACATTCGTCCGTTCTAACTTCCTGCAGGCTTCCTGGAACATGGAACGTATGCAGGGGCTGGGCTACTGCTTCGGTATGGTTCCTATCCTGCGCCGTCTCTATGAAGGCGAGGAATTGAAAAAGGCCATCAAACGTCACCTGGAATTCTATAACACGCAGCCTTTCGTAACGGCACCAATCATTGGTATTACCGCTGCTCTTGAGGAAAAGAAGGCTAATGGTGCAGATATTCCCGATGGTGTAATCAACGGTATCAAGGTTGGTATGATGGGCCCGCTGGCTGGTGTTGGTGACCCAATTTTCTGGGGAACACTTCGCCCGATTACCGCGGCTTTAGGTGCTTCCTTTGCCCTGACTGGCAGCATCATTGGCCCAATCCTTTTCTTTGTACTCTTTAACCTGATTCGTCTTGGTGTTCGCTGGTACGGCATCAAGTACGGTTATGCCAAAGGTACGGATGTTGTTCAGGATGTGGCTGGCAATAAACTGCAGAAGATTACGGAAGGTGCTTCCATCCTCGGCCTGTTTGTAATGGGCGCTTTGGTTAACAAATGGACGTCTGTTAATATTCCTGTGGTGGTATCGGAAATCACCAATGCTAAGGGTGAACATGTGGTAACGACGGTTCAGGGTATCCTTGACCAGCTGATGCCGGGCCTGGTTCCTTTGCTCATGACCTTTGCCTGCATGGCCCTTCTGCGCCGGAAAGTCAATGCTATCTGGATTATCTTTGGGCTGTTTGCTCTGGGTATTATCTGCTATGCTCTGGGCATCATGAAGGTGTAATAAAAAACTTTCGCGAAAAACCTTCCCTGTAGGGGAGGTTTTTCTTGTTAAGTCTGACAAATTGAGCGGAAATACTTTACATTTGTTGGTGTCTTGCGTAAAATAAGAGCAGATATGTTTTCGATTGTTATGGATTTTTATATAGGAGAGATGTTTTCATGATTAAAAAAGCAATTGCCGTAATGACTTCGGGCGGCGACAGCCCCGGAATGAATGCGGCTGCCCGCGCCGTAGTTCGCACCGCTCTGCATGAAGGGGTACAGGTGTACGGAATCTATGACGGTTATGCTGGTATGATTGATGATCATATCGAGGAACTTACCAGCCGCAGTGTGGCGGATATGATTCAGCGTGGCGGTACGTTCCTGGGGACGGCTCGCAGCATGGAATTCAAAACTCCTGAAGGCCGTAAGAAAGGCTTTGATAATCTGGTAAAGCGGGGAATTGAAGGTCTGGTAATCATCGGCGGGGACGGCTCGCTGACAGGCGGCTCTCTTTTATCCAAGGAAACGGGGATGCCGATTGTAGGTCTGCCGGGCACCATTGATAACGATGTATGGGGGATGGACTATACCATTGGCTGCGATACAGCTGCCAATACAATTGTAGATGCCATCAATAAGCTTCGTGATACGGCTTCCGCTCATCGCCGCATTATGCTGGTGGAAGTTATGGGCCGCAACTCCGGCTGGCTGGCTATGATGGCAGGGATTGCCGGCGGTGCCGAGTATGTGTTGGTGCCAGAAGTGAAATATGACCTGGATGAGATTTGCCATGAGCTCAAATCCATGTACGATGCCGGTAAGCGTTACAGCATCATCGTTGTTGCTGAGGGTGCAGGTTCGGCTGTTGGCTTGGGTAAGGTGGTTGAAGACAAGACTGGCATTGATACCCGGGTTTCCGTTCTTGGCCATATACAGCGTGGTGGCTCGCCTACCATTGAAGACCGCATCAAGGCATCTATGCTGGGGGAGAAGGCAGCCTTAGCGATTATTTCCGGAGCAACCAATGTGGTATTTGGTTTCAACGAGGGTAAGGTTGTCGGTGTAAATCTTTTTGATGCAGTTAATAATACCAAGACCTTGAATCCAGAACTGGTCAGACTGGCGCGTGTGCTGGCGTAATTAAACAAAAAACCCGCAAAAGGGAGGGATAAGTGTGCAAGTAAAATCAGCTAGAGGCTGGAGAATTGTTGTCTTGCCGTTTATGCTCTCCCTTTTCTTGTTCTTTCTATCGTTATCCTTGATTTATGGCAATAGGGGATTGGCAGCAGGCCTGGATAGTTCCTGGTTCTGGCAGACAGAAGAAGATGCAGCGATGGGAGCTCCGTGGCAACCCTTTTCCTTTCCAGAAACGCCGCCAATAGACAGCAAAGAAGATAAGGTTTGGCTAAAAACTACATTGCCACAGGATATACCGCATGATGCATCCCTGTTGCTGCAGTCCCGTGATCAGTCCTTTGAGGTGTGGCTGGGGAATACGCGGATTTATCATTATGGAGACCTGCAGCCATCGTTTATGTCCTATGGGCAGCGCTGGCATGTTGTGAGCATACCGGATGGCAGCGGCGGTCAGGAATTGCGTATTCACGCTTATTCGGCATCATCGTATAGCCTAGGGTATTTCGGGCAGATATGGCTGGATAGCAAGGTCGATCAGGTATTGCGCATATTCCGTCAGGATGTGCCCTATCTGATGAATATTCCGTTGGCAATCTTTATGCTAGTCATGTTGATGATTTATGCTACCAGCCCTGCAGCGCCTAAACGGCTTTATAAATCCTTTATTGCCTTTATGGTGGCATTTATCGTCTGGATGATTAGTGCAACCAATTCCAAACAGTATCTTTGGGATGCACCACTCTTTTGGTGCTTCCTTATGCAGCTGGCAGAATACCTTCTGCCGCTTTTGGCGAATATTGTAATCTTTCAAGTGGTGGGGCGTCCGTATAAGCATATGCTTCGTTGGACGGTGCTGATTTATGCTGGTTTTCTGCTGGCGTCCGTAGGCTCTGAACTGCTGGGGTTCAATGGCATGAGCCAGGGGCGGGTGTGGTTCTACATCCTTCTGCCCGTGTTGGAATTGGCCGCGTTATATGCTATTGGCCGCTCTGCTCATCAGGGGAATATGTATGCCCGGGCAGTGGCTGTACCTTTGATTTTTATGGGGGGAGCGGGTACGATTGATGGTATAGCCTTTTTCCGTCATGAGTATATGTTGGAAGGCTATGTCCTCCCCTATACAACAGTATCCTTGTGTATATTTGTGGCCTTTATCGTCTTTCATCAGATTAAGCGGGAGCGTACGCTGATGAATCGGGAAGCCGGGCTGAAGCAAGAGGTAAATCAGGCCATGGAACGGGCCACGATGGATACGCTTACCAAATGCTATAATCGCAACAAACTGGAGACAATCCTGGCCAGGGAAATCCTCCTGCATAGGAATGATGAGGAACCGTTCTCACTGCTTATGCTGGATATTGATTTCTTTAAGCGGATTAATGATACTTACGGGCATGAAGTGGGAGATGAAGTGCTGGCTGGTTTTGCGCAGACCATAAGGCAGAATATCAAGAAAAAGGATTTATTCGTGCGTTGGGGCGGCGAGGAGTTTATCATTCTCTTCCGTTGCGCTGGAGAGGAGACGATGCGGATTGGGGAACGTCTGCGCCGTAAAATAGTGGATACTCCGCTGCATGCGGGGCAGATTCATATTACCTGCAGTTTAGGGGTAGCTTCCTGGCATGGTGCTACGGATTCGGATACGCAACTTTTGAAACGGGTAGATGATGCGCTTTATATGGCTAAGCGTACTGGCCGCAATCGGGTTTGTCGGGAGCCTAGGAGCAATATGCACTGGTTCAAGAATCTCTATAGCGATGAGGGCAGTGAATAAAGGCTTTTCTGGGAATATTTACTGGTATAGGTTAAGAAATCTGATTTTTACAAGGGGAGGCACAAACGATGCAGCGAATAAGCGTACTGGTTTTGTGGTTCCTTTTTTTTATGCCCCTTTCGTTGCCGGTGGGGCAGGCCGCCACTATTGGGTCGGATTGGCAATACCTCGCGGACGATAGTAAGGGAAAATGGAAATATTTTGATTTTGGTCGTTTCCAATCGCCGATACCCGGGGAAAATCATGAGGCTTGGTTGGAAGTTTCTCTGTTACCGACTGAGCCAGAGAAGAATACCTTGTTGTTTTCCACCGATGGACAGGCGGTGGAGGTTTTTGTGGAAGGCAGTAAGATTTATGCCGATGGGGATTTCGGCAGCAGGTTCATGGGGCATGGCAGCAAGTGGCATATGGTGGAAATCCCTGCTGTGACGCACTCCAGTATGCTGTTATTTCACTTTTATGCGGATTATCCAAGGCAGCTGGGGGTGTTTAAGAATTTTGTGGTGGATACCCCGAACGGGCAGGCCAGGCGTCTCTTTGCGATGGATTTAGTCTATGGACTTTCCTTGCCTGTTGCTGTACTGTTGGGAATGATTTCCCTGATGTACGTGTTCAATCGGGTTGCTCATCGCTGGCTGAACGTCAAGTTGATTTTGTTGACGTTTATCATGGCGCTTTGGACGGTGAGCCTGTCCAATGTAAGACAGTTCCTTTGGGATGTCCCGGTAATATGGCGTTTCCTGGAAAATTTCCTATGTTATCTGTTGCCGGTGGTGGCGAATTCATTGATTCTGGAAGTCTTGGAAGAGGATTTGCGGCCAGCTATCCGGCGAATCATACAGGGATATGCCCTTTTAGCTGGTGGAGCGTTATTCCTGGAGGTTACGGGGCATAATGGTTTGCTTGCCTGCCGTCAACTGCTTTATGGTGCATTGTTGGGATTACAGATACTGGTTTTTCAGAGGATGTGGGAGTCCAGTCAGCGGGGAAATATCTATGTCCGATTTACCTTGGTGCCCATGGTGACCATGGCAGGTTTAGGGGTGTTGGATGCCATTTTGTTATACAGCCGCTTTTGGCAATGGCATATCTATCTGTTGCCTTTGGGCATTTATGCTTGCAGTACCTTTGTTATCTGTATGGTGCGGGAGCAGATTGTACGGGAGCGGGAATTGGAGGCTCATGCTGAAGTGCTTAATGCGGAAATCACCGCAACCATGGAACAGGTGGAACTGGATGAACTTACGGGGTGCCGCAATCGCGGCGCGTTTGAGGATTTTATTCAGCAGAAAAGTACAGTGGAAAAGATGTTTTCCCTGATTATGCTGGATATTGATCATTTTAAGGAGATTAATGATACTTATGGGCATGAAGCTGGTGATAGAGTGTTGGCAAAGTTCGCCGAATTAGTGCGCAGTGATTTGCAGACGGAACAGGAGTTTTTCCGTTGGGGCGGTGAGGAGTTTGTTATTTATTGTCCAAAGTACAATGGGGAACGGGCACGGTCTTTAGCCGAAGAAATTCGGCGGCGTGTGGAAACCTATGCTTTCTTATCGCAGCGACAGATTACGGTCAGTGCTGGTGTGGCACAATGGCATGTGGGAACGGATAGTCAGATTGGGATCTTTCGCCGCATGGATGATGCCTTATATGCAGCGAAATGCAATGGCCGCAATCAGGTGGTGGTAGAATAATCCTGACTGTTGAAAAAGGAGGCGGAGCAGGTGGCAAAAATCTTATACAGAATCTTGCTTTGTCTGGGAATTTGTTTGGGGCTTATGGGATATGGATGTTCGCAGGCTGCGGAACTGGAAGGTCCCTGGCATTATTATGAATTCAGTGGGGATCCCTTGCCGGAGGCACCGGAATTTGCCCGGCAGCATATTGCGGAATGGCCTGTGTTCGATATGGAGAGCAGGCCGCATTTTGCAGCGGATACTAATCGTCTGCTGTTGGCGGTGAAGGTAAATGACGCAGAACCACAAAAAAAGATTCTGCTCTTTATGACCGCCAAACAGGCTGTGCGGATGTGGCTGGGAGATGAGTTCTTCTTTTCCGCAGGAAGTTTTTTACCACAGCGATTCGATGAAGGTTCTCAACCCTATATGCTGTCGTTACCGGATTTTTCCGGTCAGCGGCTATTGGTGGTGGAACTTTATGCGCATGCTCCGCAGGATTTAGGCTGGTTCAGTATGTTTTCGGTGGACACAGAACAGGTCCAGTTGGGTCGGTTGTTTTTTTCCGATATTCCACTGATTCTGGCCATTCCTGTGGGGATTGCCATACTCTTTATCATGGGCCTGTATTATTTTTTCAATGCGGAAGGCTGGCGGAGGCTGTATAGTTATATTGGTCTCTTTATGGTGGTATTTCTACTCTGGATTATCAGTGCGGCCAGTGTGAAAAGTCTTTTTTTTGATTGTCCAGTATTCTGGTGGTATAGCCTAAGTATCCTGGCCTATCTGTTACCGATTACGTCCAATCTTGTACTGGCGGAACTTTTGAAGGGAAAGCAATATGCCCATATGGAATATGTATTAGGGGCCTATGTTTTTCTTTTTGGTGCAGCAATGATTGGCGAAGGACTGGGCTGGCATACGATGAATGGCCTGATGTCCTGGTTTTATCTCTTGCTGCCCTTGGGGGAGGGGGCTGCTATTTATTGGTGCATATTGGCGGCGAGGGAAGGCGATGCTCTGTGTCGGGCGGTATTGCTTCCCACGTTGACCTTTACCTTGTTGGGAATCGTTGATGGAATAGCAGGTCATTATCATTTGCTGCCCTGGCATATGTATGTGACACCTTTCGGTATTTATGCATTTTTGTATTTTGTCATTTGTATCCTGCGAGAAGAGGTGCGCTATGAGGATTCGCTTTTAGAGCAGACGGCAGGATTGGAGAAGGAAGTGGCGGCCCTGCTGCGAAAAGCGGAAACGGATGCTCTTACTGGCTGTTGGAATCGTAACAAATTGAGGAAGTTGCTGGCCAAGGCTATTGCCAATGCTGGTGGAGCGGGGCAGACATTTGCTTTGCTCATGTTGGATATTGATTATTTCAAGAGAATCAATGATAACTATGGGCACGATATGGGAGATGCGGTATTACGGGCCTTTGCTACGGCAGTACGCTATCGGGCTGGCAGGAATAATCCTTGTATCCGTTGGGGCGGTGAGGAATTTCTCATCCTGACAGCTGGTGATAATCTGGAGGAGGTTAAGGAACTGGCTGAGGAGATTCGTCAGCACATAGCCAGCATACCATTGGCGGGACAGAAAATAACCTGCAGTATTGGTATTGCCTTGTGGAGAATGGAAAAAGATACTACTGCGGCGTTGTTCAAGCGGGTGGATGATGCCTTATATCGAGCTAAGAATAACGGACGGAACTGTGTAGTGGTGGGCGAATAATTTTCCTGGCTAAAAGAGGTACAAGGATTACCGGCTATTGCGAGCCGATAAGTCTTGTACCTCTTTTTCTATTTTGTGTGATTAAAGCAAAGAGCCAGGATATTTCAAGGTGGCGAAGTAATCGTCAATGGTTTGGGCGCGGCGAATCAATTCGATGTCGCCGTTTTCACGCAGCAGGAGCTCGGCGCACCAAAGCTTGCCGTTGTAATTGAAGCCCATGGCACTGCCGTGGGCACCGGTGTCATGGATAATCACGATATCACCGACACTGATTTCGGGCAGTTCACGGTTGATGGCAAATTTATCGTTGTTTTCACAGAGTGAGCCGGTGATGTCATAGACATGATCACAGGGGGCGTTTTCTTTGCCTGCTACCGTGATATGGTGGTAAGCACCATAGAGGGCCGGGCGCATGAGGTTGGCCATGCAGGAGTCCAGTCCGATGTAGTCCTTATAGGTGTGTTTTTCATGAATTGCTGTGGAAACCAGCCAGCCGGCAGGTCCGGTCATGGCACGGCCGCTTTCGGTCATCATGGCGACGTTGTCAAGTCCATGGGGAACCATCATCTGGTTATAGAGTTCGTGGATGCCTTCGCCGATTTCCTTCAGGTTTAAGGGTTCTTCTTCCGGTCGGTAGGGAATGCCGAAACCACCACCCAGATTGACGAATTCTACAGCGATATCCAGTTTTTCTTTTAATTCGATGGCCAATTCAAACATCAGCCGGGCTGTGAGTAGAAAAGCCTCCGTGCGGCGTTCGTTGGAAGCTACCATGGTATGCAGACCAAAGCGTTTGACGCCTTTTTCTTTGGCGCGGCGATAGCCCTCCAGCATTTGTTTATGGGTAAGGCCATATTTAGCCTCGGTGGGCTTACCGATGATATCATTGCCTTCTACTTCGTCCCCAGGGTTATAGCGGAAGCAGAGTACCTGGGGCAGACCGGCATGTTCCTCTAAATAGTCCAAATGGGTGATATCGTCAAGGTTGATGATGGCACCTAGTTCGATTGCCTTTTGGAATTCATCTGCGGGGGTGTCATTGGATGTCAGCAGGATTTCCTCTCCCTTTAGGCCGGCTGCTTCGGAAATCAAGAGTTCTGCCAGGCTGCTGCAATCTGTGCCGGCACCTTCTTCATGGAGAATCTGCACAACGCGGGGGTTAGGCAGGGCTTTGACGGCGAACTGTTCATGAAAGGCCGGTGCCCAGGCAAAGGCGGCTTGCAGGGCCCGGATGTTTTCGCGGATGGCTTTTTCGTCGTATATGTGGAATGGCGTGGGGAATTTTTGGATGATCTCGTGTAATTTGTCAGTAGACAAAGGGAAATATTTTTTACTCATCGCTTTCCTCCTGTTGGTAAAGAGAATGATTATTAGCTGTAAATTTGTAACTAATTATAACAGTAGGGTATACTATTGTCAATTGATATATGTAAGTTGTTATAATTGGGCTGAAAATCTGTTTAGCGCATGATTAAACGCATAATCGCAAATTACAGTAGAACTGATGTCTAATGAGCGGGGGATAATTGCTCTATGGACTTTTTCATAGTACAATAGCAAATAAAGATGAGGTGAATGAGATGGCCCAGACAAAGCTTCCCAAAAGTGCGTTGAAGCGGCTGGCAGAGCTGGAAAAGATTTGTGTGGATATGGAAAACCAGCTGATGGTGCTTCAGGCAGAGCGGGACAGTTACAGGGAAAAATATGAAGATATATTGGTGGAGAATATTCAGCTGCAGGAAAAACTGACGGATATAAGAGAGCGTTTGCGCAAGCATGAACCGTTAGTGGAAAAGATCACGCCAGCGGATGTTCCGGTGGAAGAGGAAAAGAAGATCGTGGCGTATGTGGACTGCTTTGCGGACTTGCCGTTGAAGGTGTCTGTTATCGGTGGAACAGATGCCTGGCAGGCCAAGGTATTGGAACGTCATCCGGGGTTTAAGATGATTGGCAGCAACAAGAATTTTGACCGGGATAAGCTGGTGGGGACGGATATTCTGGTTATCAATACCAATGCGGTTTCCCATGCCTGTACCCAAAAGGCCAAGGGCGAAGTAGATAAGGGGGCTTTGGTGCTGAGTATATCTACTAATAATTTGGAGATTCTCGATAAAAAGATAGATGCGCTTCTGCAGTGAGGTGTTTGTTATGCGTAGGATATTAATATTCTTAAAGTTATTCCGCTATGATTTGCTGGTGATGCTGGTAGCCCTGAAGCATCGGGATACGCCGCGGAATGTGAAGGGGCTGCTCATTGCCGCAATCCTGTATTTGCTCAGTCCCATTGATTTGATTCCCGATACCATTCCGCTGGTGGGCATAATGGATGATGCGGTGATTGTGCCGGCAGCAGTTATGGGACTTACCCGTATGCTGCCCAATCATGTGCGTTACTATGCGGAGGAACAGGCGGGGAAGATGCTTCGCTATATGCCGGTCATATTGTTTGCGGCGACTTTGTTCGTCATCTGTTGGCTGGGCCTGTTCATTTATGGTGTATATCGATTATTAGCTTGAATTTTTGAGGTGTAAGAAAAAGTGCGTTTATATATTGCCGAAAAACCCAGTATGGGCCGGGAAATTGCGAAATGCCTCAAGGGTCCAGTGCGTCGTTGTGACGGTTATTTGGAAACTGGGGAAGGGGTGGTGACCTGGCTCTTCGGTCATATTCTGCGACAGGCTGAACCCGATGAGTATGATCCTAAATACAAGCGGTGGCGGGCTGAAGATTTACCGATTATTCCAAAACAATGGAAGCTTTTTGTGGATAAATCCTGTGAAAAGCAATTTGCTATTGTCAAAGGTCTGATTGACCGTTGTGATGAGATTGTCCATGGGGGAGACCCGGACCGTGAGGGACAGTTGTTGGTAGATGAAGTCCTGGATTATCTGGGGAACAAGAAGCCCGTGAAGAGGATTCTCTTAAATGCCCTGGATGAGGCCAGCATCAAGAAGGCCAATGCAAATCTCAGGGAGAATCGTGATTTTTTCAATCTTAAGCAATCGGCTTTGGCCAGAGCACGGGCTGATTGGCTGATTGGGATGAATTTATCTCGGGCTTATACGCTGGCGGCAAGGCGGGCTGGTCATGATAAGCTGGTGCTGCCCATTGGTCGGGTGAAGACGCCGACCCTTTCTCTCGTGGTGCGGCGAGAGCGGGAAATTGAAAACTTCAAACCGGTGGATTACTATACCATCAAAGCGGAGTTTAACCATGAAAACGGCAGTTTCGCTGCCCAGTGGAAGCCTAAGGACACCATGGGGGGCTTGGACAGTGAAAATCGCTTGCTGGATAAGAGTATCGCCGAGGCGAAACTGGCGGAATTCCAGCAGGAGCCTCTGGTCGGTTTGATTTCCGCCTACCAGAAGACGAAAAAGCAGGAGCCCCAGCCCTTGCCCTTTTCCTTGTCTTCGCTGCAGGTGTTGGCTGGCAAGATGTTTGGTTATGCGCCGCAGGTCGTTCTGGATACGGCGCAGAAACTCTATGAGAAGAAACTTACCACTTATCCTCGTTCGGACTGTGAATATCTGCCGACCAATCAGTTTGGTGATGCGGGGAAAATCATAGCCAATCTGGTACAGGCCGGGGATGAGAGACTGGCGCAGTGGACGGAAAATACGGATACGAAGAGCAAAAGCAGGGCTTGGAATGATAAGAAGATTTCTGCTCATCACGCCATTATTCCTACCACGGTCAAGGCAAATATGCAAAATATGAGTGCAGAGGAACGGAATCTGTATTTTTTGATTGCCCGGGGATATATCGCACAGTTCTATCCCGTTCACCTCTACGATCAGACAAAGGTGGAGGTTACCTATAAGGAAGAACTTTTTACAGCCAGTGGACGTACAGAGCGGGATTTAGGCTGGAAGGTCATGTATCAGTCGAGCAGAAAAAAGGCCACGGATGAAGATAGCGGCAGTGAAGCAGAGTCTGACGAGAGCAATGGCATTCTGCCCGTGATGAAGAAAAAGGATAATGTCACCTACGAAAAGGGAAATATTACGCAACGGGCGACTAAACCGCCTGTGCGCTTTACGGAATCTACATTGTTGGCGGGGATGAAGGAAATCCATAAATATGTGAAAAATCCGGAAGCGAAGAAGCAGCTCAAGGACGTTTATGGCATCGGTACGGAAGCTACCCGTGCTACCATTATCGAAGATTTGGTCAAGCGAAAATTCATGCAGAAAAAGGGCAAGAAGAAATATCTTGTGCCAACACCTGCGGCGTATCTTTTGGTGGATGCGCTGCCGGATGAGATGACCTATCCGGATTCGACAGCTATTTGGGAGGATAAACTCCATTCCATGTCGGAGGGTGATGGAACTTTAGAGGAATTCTTGCAGGGACAGATTGCGTTCACGCAAAAACTTTGCGGTAAAGCGGGGCAGGTTAAACTGGAAGTGACAGGGGAAAATGTCTGCCCCCGGTGTCACAGTGGCGTACTGACCCAGCGCAAGGGGAAAAATGGCTTGTTTTGGGGGTGTTCCAATTATCCGAAATGCCGCATGACCTGTAATGACAAGGATGGTAAGCCGGATTTGGAAGATGCCAAGGCCAGAATAGCAAGGCGTATTCCAACGGACTCGCCTGTAACCGTTTCTGCCAGGCAGCTGGCACGGCAGAAACGTGGGAATATGCAAATGGAGTCCCGTGCTGCCTCAGCCGTTTATAGTCAGTCATACGCCGGCCCCAGTGCTCAGGATATGGCGGATTTGGATTCCCTATTTACGGCGGCAGATTATGAGGCGCAGATGGCGGCAGATATGGCCAGTTTTGCGACAAGCCGGGGTGCTGTTGAGAAAAGACAGGCCTGGGGCGATAAACCCCGCTTCTCGGCCAGTCCGCTGGAAAAGGCGGCGAAGGACAGCAGTGCCGGTAATCAGCAATATCTGTGCCCTAAGTGCAGAGAAGGGCATTTGCGGCTGATCCGCGGGAAAAATGGCAGCTTTTGGGGGTGTACGAATTATCCCCGTTGTACGGCTACCTTTGATGATAGTAAAGGTGCTCCAGTATTTTGAAGGGAGTAACATGCAGAGCCCCCCATAAGTTAGATTGATTGTCTAACTTATGGGGGGCTCTGCAATATTATCAATGCACTTTTGGCAAATTGCAATTTGTCGCTGTTACTGCGCGCTTTCTTTTTTGTTACAGCGCAGTTGGAGCGGAGGTGGTAATACTTTTCGCCGTTCCACTAAATGATCCACAAGAACGCGTTTAAGCTTTTTAGCCACCCGTGCCGGGCAGGCCGGCGGCGCGTATGTTCATCTCAGTATCCAGTTTATGCCTTTTGTGGGCCAGTCCTCACCGCGTTCGTGGCATTTGCATAGGCTTCCCCTGACCACGCATGAACGGAATACCATTGGCAGGAACTCCACCACAAACTGCAAGTTCACAACACTTTATTTTTCCGCTTAAAAGAAGATGGCGCATTCAAACATGCGATTCCAGGGATGTGTGATGTATAGGTGGTCGAGGGAAAGACCTGCTGGCAAGGTGATGTTTTCCTGGGCGAATTCTTTCAGCCATTCTGTACCTTGCTGGGCGGCAAAATCTCTGGCACCATCCAAGTTGCCGGTGGTTCGGTTGTAGCCAGGCTGACTCCATACGGCGCCGCCGAGGCGTTGGCGCACATTGGCCTGATAGCCCCACTCGTCCAGATACCGGGTCAGCATGAGTTCTTCTGTGGATTTTTTGTCCATCCATTTGGACAGTAAGCCTGTTCCCAGTAAAAATCCGGTGGTGTTGGTGGCCGTGTTCCAGCCACCATAAGCTTGCAGTTTGAACTGCAGGTCTGCTTTGTGCAGTTGATCCATCAAGGCTTTGTCGGCACCGTTGCCGTAAGCGATATCTGCGACTGCTACAGGATAGCCCTTGTCGATAAAATCTTTTACCATTCGGACAAAGGGCATAGTGCCTTTGCGGGGGGTGATGGTGTTGGCTGGCGATGTGGCATCGCCGGTCCTGCCGTCTGGATTGGTGTTGATGGTCATGACCAGTTCAGCCCGTTCGGGGGCGGGGATTTGTATGCCACCGGCCGCGATGATTGTATGATCCAAATCATCACCGATTTTCTCATTGCAATAGCTGGGAATGGTGTCCCGTCCCTTGCCGATATTGTAGGCCGTATAGACAAAGGGGATATCCCGCTTATCGTCGAGGATAGCCCGGCATAGCATAACCATGCCCAGTTCATCCGCTCCGGATGAGATCTGGAATTTAGTCTGGGGCAGTTTTTTTCCATATTCCTGTAAATGACGGGTTTCGTAATGGGTCTGGGAGTAAAAGGCACCATCATCTCCGCCCAGGAACAGGAAGGCGAGCTGGTCTTGGGCTGTAAGGTCCATGAGGGCTTTATTGGCCGTGTAGTTCAGGTTGTGACGGTGTGTCCAGTCCTCCATTACTGCCGGCGCAATTTCCTGTTCCAATTTTGCCAGCTGACGTTGTTCTTTCTTTGTTGCCTGTCCCATTTCCGTTTTGTCCCGGAGCATGCTGAAATCGCGAATCTTTAGGGCATTTTGCTGATAGATTGCCGGTTCCATGCCCGAACCGGAGTGGTTGGCGGTGAGCAGGGTACGCAGGATGGTGCCAAAGGCGTAAAGGGGCAGTCGGGGATGTTCTTCATGGAAGTTGCGAAAGCGTTCTACGCGTGTGGAAATGGTTTCCTGGCTGAGTTCATGGTTGCGGGATGCTACCAACCCTCCGTAGAGCATGGCATCGGTGGATACTACGGCAGCACGGGCGCCTGGGGCATTTTCCTGCAGCCAGTTCCAGAGTCCATCCGGGTTGCCGTAATGTTCCCGGGTACCCAGCAGGTCTTCCGGTGGCACGATGACATCATAGCCCAGCTTTTCCGCTACAGCCCGCGTTTCTTTGCAGGTGATGGGGCGGTTGTCGATGGGGATGAAGATGATTTTTCTGTCCTGGGTTGGCGCTGTCGCTTCAGCCGGTGTTAGGCTGGGCAGTATGATAAGTCCTAAAATGATGGCCAGGAGCATCCGTGTTTTTTTCAAGATTGTCAGCCTCCTTGATTGCAGGGTGAAATACGAAATACACTATTATAATTCGAGGTATCCGTTCCTTTTCCTGCCTGTGGATGACAGAAGTGAGGGAAGGCATATATTCAGTATTATGCGTAACACGATGTTTTATGGTATAATTCTTGTCATGAAATCGTAATATCAGCAGATGTAGAGTAGTGGCTGCTGAAGATGGCAGCTATTTATCGTGCCGCGGATTTTTACAGGCAGGATAAAGCATAAGGAAAGGTAAGGAAAATGAGTAATTTTATAGATTTGGGCATTCATGAGGAATTGGCTGAGGTGCTGAAGAAACAGGGGATTGAAGCGCCCATGCAGGTGCAGTCTGCCGTTATTCCCAAAATGATTGGTGGCGGCAATCTGGTAGCGCAGGCGCCCACAGGTACCGGCAAGACTTTGGCTTATCTCTTGCCGACTCTGCAGAAAATCGATGTGGAGTCTCGGGATGTGCAGGTCGTTATCCTTGCGCCCACCTATGAACTGGCCATGCAGATTACCAATGTGGCTCGTGACTTGTCCCTGGGGGCAAAGCTGGGCATCCGGGTTCAGGGGCTGATTGGTGGGGCAAATATTACCCGGCAGATGGATAAACTCAAAGATAAGCCGCAGCTTATCGTAGGGTCTGCGGGACGGATTATCGAATTAGCCCAGAAGAATAAATTGAAGCTGCAACGGGTAAAACTGTTGGTGCTGGATGAGTTTGACCGGCTCTTTGATGAACAGAATATGACCAATACGGCTGATGTGGTACGGCTTTTACCTGCAGATCGGCAAGTGGTGATGGTATCGGCTACGGCACCGAAAAAAGCCCTGGAGCGGGCCGATTTTCTGCAGCATCCGGAGGTTATCAAGGTGGAGGAAGATCCTGTCCATCAGGGGCAGTGTGAGCATCTTTGCCGCTTGACGCCTTTCCGGGACAAGGCTGTTACGGTGCGCCGCTTGGCGAGAAGGCTTTCGGTTCAGCGAGGTTTGGTCTTTATCAATAAGGTTTTCGATGCGGAAAAGATTCTGGCTCAACTCCGCTATGAAGGTTTTATGGTGGCATCTTTATTAGGGCATAACAGTAAGCAGATCCGGCAGAAGGCAGTGGCTGATTTTAAGGCAGGACGGGTGAAACTGCTGCTGTCCACAGATTTAGCAGCCCGAGGGCTGGATATTCCGGCTGTTGATTATGTTTTTAATCTGGACCTGCCTGAGAGTCCCGCCGTCTACCTGCATCGGGCGGGACGTACGGCCCGGGCTGGTGCAAAGGGGACGGTCATTACCCTGGCGGATAACAAGGAAGCTTATAAGCTGGAGCAGTTGGCAAAAAAACTCGGCATTCAGTTCAAGCCCTTACGGGGGGAGAGAGGACCAGTTTCCGCAAAGAAGATTGGTTCGAAGAAAATAGACAATACTGCGGCGAAAAAAACTGTCAATAAGAAGAAACATACGAATCGGCAGGGAAAGCGCCGGGGAATGGCGAAGTAGACGATACAGGAGTTCTGTCGCGTTCCCGTGGGGCAGATTTAAGTGGTATCATCAATATGGAGGGAATATAATTTGGACATTGTACCGATACTATTGCAGTTAGTACTGGTCGCTTTTTTGATCTTTATGAATGGTTTTTTTGTGGCGGCGGAGTTTGCTTGTGTAAAGATCCGTTCTTCACGGCTGGAGACATTGATTGCGGAAGGCAGCCGCCGGGCAGTATATGCTAAGCGCCTGACCGATCATCTGGATGCTTCGTTATCCGTAACCCAGTTGGGAATTACGCTGGCTTCCTTGGGGCTTGGCTGGGTCGGTGAACCGGTGGTGGCACAGCTGATCCTGCCCCTTACCCAGCTGGCAGGGCTGGATGATGTGGTGGGGCATACCCTGGCGCTGGTGGTTGCTTTTTCCATCATTACGGCTGGACACATTGTTCTGGGGGAACTTACGCCGAAGACCATGGCCATTCAGAATGTAGAAAAGATCATGCTCTCCGTGGCGTTGCCGATGCTGATTTTTCATCGAATCATGTATCCTTTTGTCTGGTTGCTCAATCATGTAGCAAACTGGGTTACTGCCCATATGGGGTTTGTAGCGGCCAGTGAAAGTGAATCGGCCCATACAGAAGAAGAAATCCGCCTGCTGATGGAGGAGAGTCATCGTCAGGGGCTCATCGATGACACGGAAGCGGATTTTGTGGACAATGTCTTCGATTTTACGGAACTCAACGTACGGGAAATCATGACCCCACGCACGGACATGGTGGTCATTTATCTGGAGGACAGCTGGCAGGAGAATATGGATGTAATCCTCGCAGAACAGATGACTCGTTATCCAATCTGCAAAGAGGACAAGGACCATGTTATTGGGTTCCTGCATGTAAAGGATTTGATGAAGGCCATGGCTACGGGCAAGCGGCCTAATTTCCGCAAGCTGGCTCGTAAGGCTTTGGTAGTTCCGGAGAGCATGGATGTGAATGTGCTCCTCAAGACCATGCAGGGAAGCCATAGCCAGATGGCCATTGTGGTGGATGAATACGGTGGCACGTCCGGCATGGTGACCATCGAGGACATCATGGAGGAGATTGTGGGGGATATCCAGGATGAATTTG
Organism: Selenomonas sp.; assembly: GCF_024699275.1. The sequence goes on along the minus strand of NZ_JAILPX010000155.1, from coordinate 35,765 downwards.
ACGAGGAACGCCCCACGGCGGAAGCGCGGGGAAATCATGTTTTCTCGGTAGACGCCAAAATGCTATTGGAAGAATTGGAAGACATCCTGGAAATTACCATCGAGGATGAAGATGTGGATAGTGTGGGCGGCTGGCTCTACGACCAGATTGGCAGTGAGCCTAAAGTGGGACAGATGGCTGCTGACCAAGGAAATCTCTTCTATGTGGAAGAGGTGGATGGAGCACGGATTACCCGTGTACTGCTTAAATTGTCTCATGACCTTACGACAGAGCATGAGGAAATCGTGTAATCCTGGAAATGTTCGTTATAGGTGATTGCAGTAGCGATAATTTTACAGATTATGAAAATATCAGTTGACTGAAAGGGTCAGCTGATATTTTTTTGTGGATATACTTTTGGTCCCTTCATATTGTAACATTGTATACAAATGGTGTATAATATGCCTAGACTGTTATCACAAGTGTAAATAAAGGATAGCGGAAGGATAAAGGGGATAAAAATATGTACAGTTTGTTTTTCTGCGATTCGCTGGTGGGGAGGGCTTGCTTTGATGATGAATGGAGCTCAGGCCGTATTGGAAAGCCTGAAAAAAGAGGGTGTGGAAGTAGTGTTCGGGTATCCCGGGGGAGCGGTACTGACACTTTATGATGCAGTATATAAGATGAAATTTCCCCATGTTTTGACCCGTCATGAGCAGGGGGCTATTCATGCGGCTGATGGTTATGCCCGGGCTACAGGTAAAGTTGGGGTGGTGTTTGCCACTTCCGGTCCTGGAGCTACGAATCTGATTACGGGGATTGCTACGGCGTGTACCGATTCTGTACCGCTGGTCTGCATTACGGGGCAGGTGGCGAATCCTTATATCGGCAAGGATTCTTTTCAGGAAGCGGATATCTTTGGGATTACAACCCCCATTACCAAGCACAATTATTTGGTCAAGGATGTCCGGGATTTGCCGCGGGTATTGAAAGAAGCATTCTTTATTGCGCAGACTGGCCGTAAAGGTCCTGTGGTCATTGATGTGGCCAAGGATGTTTTTGATGCGAAATTTGATTACCAGTATCCGGAGAAGGTCAATCTGCGGGGATATAGTGGTGTATACGATGGCCATGAGGCGGAAATTGCCGCTGCTGCAGAGGCGGTTCAGAAGGCTGAACGCCCCTTGATTTTTGTAGGGGGAGGCGTTATCAGTTCCGATACAGCCAGTGAAGTTCAGAAACTGGCCAAGAAGCTGGGCGTTCCTGTGACCTCCACGTTATTGGGGTTAGGGGCTGTACCCGCTGATACAGAGGGCTTTCTGGGGTTTGCCGGCATGCATGGCAGTTATGCGGCCAATATGGCTATTCAGAAATGCGATTTGCTTCTGTGTATTGGTATGCGTTTTAGTGACCGTGTGACAGGGCGGGTGGATGGTTTCGCTCCTAAGGCAAAGATCATCCACTTCGAACTTGACCGGGCAGAAATCAATAAGAATGTATCAGCAGATTTGAAGGTGTTGGGGGATCTGCGCTGGACATTGCCGCGCTTCAATAAGAAACTCAGTGGGACGAAAGAACGATTTGCCGATAAGTTTAAGGGGTGGAAGAAGGACGTCCTTAAAATGCAGGCAGAGCATCCCTTCAGCTTTGTGGAAAAGGGTGACGCAATCAAACCCGGCGCGCTTATCCGCAAGATCAGTGAGCTGGCGGATAAAGACACCATTGCTGTGACCGATGTAGGTCAGCATCAGATGTGGGCGGCTCAGTTCTTTGATGTGTTCAAGCCACGCCATTTTCTGACTTCCGGTGGGCAGGGAACCATGGGCTATGGCCTGCCTGCCGCCATGGGGGCAAAAATTGGCGTTCCGGACAGCAAGGTGGTACTTTTTACCGGTGATGGCAGCATTATGATGAATTGTCAGGAATTTGCCACCATTGCGGATAATGATATTGATGTGAAGGTCGTTATCCTGCATAACTGTATCCTGGGCATGGTGGGGCAATGGCAGAGACTCTTCTATAATCATCATTACTCCCAGTCGGAGCTCAAGGGGAAGACGGATTTTGTGAAATTGGCTGAAGCCATGGGGCTCAAAGGTTATCGCCTGACCAGGAAGGAAGAACTGGACACGATCCTGCCGAAGATCATGGCGGAGAAGGGGCCTGTTCTTATCGATGTCCTGATTCCGGAGGAGGAAGACGTCCTGCCTATGGTACCCGGGGGTAAACGTCTTGACCAAATGGTGCTGGGAGGTAACAAGTGATGAAAAAATATTTACTGGCGGTATTAGTGGATAATAAACCTGGTGTTTTAACCCATGTATCAGGTCTTATCAGCCGGCGTGCTTTCAATATCGAAAGCATTTCTGCCGGCTATACGGAGGAACCGGAAGTTACGCGCATCAATATCGTGGTATCGGTGGAATCCAAAAATGAACTGGATCAGGTTGTGACGCAGTTGGGCAAATTGATTGATGTCATCAAGATCGTGAACTTGTCTGAAGTGGATTCTATCGAACGGGAACTGGTGATGATAAAGGTCAGGGCGGATAAAGGCAACCGAGCTGAACTCATTGATATCGTCAATATCTTCCGGGCCAGTATCGTGGATGTGAGCAAGGAAAATGTGGTCATTGAACTCACAGGACAGCAGAGTAAGATTGATGGCATCATCGAAGTGCTCTCCGAATATGAGATCATCGAAATTGCCCGTACTGGGGCTATTGCCTTGTCTCGCGGGCCTGTGCCAGTTAAGCAGATGTAAGATGCGTTGTCGGATATATAGGCGGCAGCTTGCCACATGGAGAGATTAAGGTGAATTGGCATGCGTATAGAAGAAATCATAAACGGACATCGGCAGGACCTGAATGATACGGACCTGACGATTTGGAAATATATTTCCCGGCATCGTGCACAAGTCCGGCATATCTCTATCCATGAATTGGCGCGGGCTTGTGCAGTATCCAGTACCACAATTGTCCGTTTTGCGCAGAAACTGGGTTTTGATGGGTTTGGCGAGCTCAAGGCCGTGATGAAAATGGAGGAGCCAGCACACTCCTTTCCCCATGGTGATGTTTTGCCGGATTTGCAGGCATTCTATGCACAGACAGCGGCGAAGGTATTCAAGCGCAATTTCGACAGTGCCAGCCGGCTGGTTCATGAGGCCAATCGTGTTTTTGCGTTTGCTTCCGGTTTGGTTCAAAGCAATGTGGTTCAGGAACTCAAGCGGTTATTCTTTTATGACAATGTGCTGATTTATGAAATTACGGGGGAAGAGGAGTTCCGCTCCATTGCCCGGACACTGACGAAGGATGATCTGTTCATCTTTGTATCCCTGTCGGGAGAGACCCCGCTGGTGGTGGATTTTGCCCGGCAGTTGCAGCTGCAGGACGTGCCGTTTATTTCGATTACAAAGCTGCATGATAATACGTTGGCCAGTTTGTCAACGGTGAATCTCTATGTTTCCCCCGCAAGGTTCCAGCTTTACGATGGTGATGATGAACGGACGGCATTTCAGTCGATGATGCCGTATTTCATGTTGGTGGAGGTTTGGTTCGTAAAATACCGGATGTACCTTCAACGCCGGTCAGAATAAGGTGGTGTAACAAAGTACAGGAAATGTACCAAATTACGCCTTGCAGATAAAGAACCGAAAGCCCGCGAAACTATTGTGTTCGCGGGCTTTTTTCGTTATTCTTTAGATACGAGATGACTTACAGGATCTTGAGGCAGTTGAATGATTCTGATCTTTATCAAGTGAGCGTTGTAGGCAAGATATGGAGGGATGAAAAATGACACTCAGCAGGGATTGTGTCATGCAGGGAATGCAGAAGTTTGGCGGCGCTATGTATACGCCCGTTATTCTGTTTGCGTTCTTTGGACTCACAGTGGCGTTATCGATTATCTGTAAAAATGAGGGGTTATTGGGCAGTCTGGCTGCGCAGGGTACCATATGGTACGATTTCTGGTATGTGGTTGAGCAGGGAGCCTGGACTGTATTCAATCAGATGCCAATCCTGTTTGCGATTGCGGTTCCTATCGGTTTTGCCAGGAAGGAAGCGGCGCGCTGTGCGATGGAAGGCTTTGTCATCTATATGGTCTTCAACTATTTTATTTCAGCGTTTCTGACCTTGCACGGCGATTTCTTCGGTGTGGATTTTGCCCAGAAGGCCGGTGCAGGTACAGGGCTGGCGATGATTGCCAATATCAAGACGCTGGACATGGGGATGCTGGGGGCAATCTTCATTGCCTGTATGACGGCCTGGCTGCATAACCGTTTCTATGATACGGATATTCCGGATTGGCTCGGAATCTTCAAGGGGCCGGCCTTTGTGGTAGCGGTTGGTTTTGCAGTTATGATTCCATTGGCCTTTGTATTTTGCCTGGTATGGCCGGCAATTCAGCATGGCATCATGCAGTTCCAGGACTTCCTCAAGACCAGCGGAATCTTTGGCGTGTGGGCCTATACCCTGTCGGAGCGGTTGTTGCTGCCGGCAGGCTTGCATCACTTCATTTATCTGCCGTTTATTTTTGGGCCGGCTGTCTGCGATGGCGGTATTCAGGCTTATTGGCTGCAGCATCTCAATGATTTTGCTACCAGTACGGCCAGTTTGAAAGACCTTTTCCCCGAGGGGGGATTTGCCCTGCATGGCATGTCTAAGGTATTTGGTTTGCCCGGAGCAGCACTTGCCATCTATATGTGTGCAAAGCCCGCTAAGCGAAAGAAGACAGCGGCACTATTGATTCCGGCAACCCTTACCGCTGTTCTCTGCGGGATTACGGAACCGTTGGAATTTACATTCCTGTTTGTGGCACCGCTTCTCTACGTTGTGCATGCGGTTTTGGCAGCTACGCTGTCGGCGGTGTTGTACTTCTTTGGTCTGGCGGGAAATTTTGGCGGCGGCCTGATTGATTGCTTTGTACAGAACTGGATTCCCTTGTTCTCCTATCATGCGGGCACGTATATCATGCAGATTGTGGTGGGTTTCTGTTTTACGGCGATTTATTTTGTTACCTTCCGCTTCCTCATTCTGCGCTTTGATTATGCAACACCGGGACGTACAGCTGATGAAGTGGAGGACAAGTTGTTTACGAAGGCTGAGTACAAGGCCAAGCAGGAGATGGAGAATCTGGGATTGGCAGATAATGCACTGGCTATTAAAGCAAAAGTTTTTCTGGATTGTCTTGGCGGACCGTCCAATATCCAGGAAGTCACGAATTGTGCAACGCGGCTGCGGGTTACGGTCAATGATCCCGATAAAGTGCAGCCGGCTTCCAAATTCACCAATGCCGGTGCCTTTGGTCTGGTAAAGAATGGCCGGGCATTGCAGGTTATTGTTGGCCTGTCGGTTCCGCAGGTTCGCAGTTATTTTGACGCATTGCTCAAAGGCGAGGCAGTCGGCGCGGCGGGAAAGCTGCAGGCAGCTGTTCCGCAGGAAACTGTGGCAAAAGACCTTTCGATGCGTCTGGCAGCTTGCATTTCGGGAAAACTTATCGATATGACAGAAGTTCAGGATGATATGTTTTCCCAGAAAATGATGGGGGATGGTGTGGCCATTGAACCGATAGGGAATATGGTTTTGGCCCCTGCAGATGCTGAAATTACCATGATCATGGAAGAAAGTCTTCATGCAATTGGTTTACGTCTGGCAAATGGCGCGGAGATGCTGATTCATATCGGTATTGATACGGTCAAGCTCAATGGCCGCGGGTTTCGGTTGTTGACACAGCAGGGAGCAAAGGTTCATAAAGGAGAGCCCCTGATTCAGTTCGACCCGCAGATTATTCATGATGCTGGTTACGCATCTACGGTTATCATGGCCATTACGAATTCTGCGGATTACCCGCAGATGCAAAAGGAGCCGGATCAGGATGTAATGGCTGCGGAAACGCCGATTATGACGTTCTGAGCAAAAGGGTTGTTTAAGACTTCAAGGGGAATCTTATCATGAAAGAATTGAAATGGTGGCAGAAGACCGTTGTCTATCAGGTCTATCCGAAAAGTTTTTTGGATACGACGGGCAGTGGTCAGGGTGATATTCCGGGCATAACGCGAAAACTGGATTATCTGAAGACCCTGGGAGTTGGTGCTATCTGGCTTACACCGGTATACCCTTCGCCCATGGTGGATAATGGTTATGATATTGCCGATTACACAGCAATCGACCCTGCCTATGGAACAATGGCCGATATGGAAAAACTCATTGCCGAGGCGAAAAAACGGGATATCCGTATTGTTATGGATCTGGTCTTTAATCACACATCGGATCAGCATAGCTGGTTTCAACAGTCGAAATCTGGCCGTGATCAGGAGAAAGCAGATTGGTATATCTGGCGGGATGGGAAAGCAGACGGTTCAGCACCGACTAACTGGCGTTCCATTTTTGGCGGCAGCGCCTGGACCTGGTGTGAAGAGCGTCAGCAGTATTATCTGCATACCTTTGCGAAGGCACAGCCGGATTTGAACTGGGAAAACCCCGCCGTTCGTCAAGCGCTCTATGGGGCGGCCAATTTCTGGCTCGATAAGGGCGTAGGTGGTTTCCGTATTGATGCCATTGTCTACATCAAGAAGCCGGCTGTGTTTGTGGATGGGGAACCGGACAGTGCGGATGGATTGGTCAACATCCATTCGATGATTGCGGATACGCCGGGAATACTGGATTTCCTGCATGAGTTCCGCCGGGAAGTCTTTATGGGTAAGGATATTTTTACGGTGGCTGAAGCCAATGGTGTTGCGCCGTCAGAACTTAAAGACTGGGTGGGGAAGCAGGGAGCCTTTGATATGCTCTTTGAGTTCAGCCATACGAATCTGGAATTTACGGATGGGGAACTTTGGAGTCATGCAACAGGCTATCGGCCGGATATTCCCCAGCGTTTGAAAGCCTGCTTGACGGCCAGTCAGCTGGCAACGGCAGAAAATGGCTGGTATCCGATATTTTTTGAGAATCATGACCAGTTCCGCAGTGTCCGTCATTTTTTCCCGGACTCGGCAGATGCCCGAGTTACAGCAAAAACTATGGCGACAATCCTATTTACGCTGCGGGGAACGCCCTTTGTCTACGAAGGACAGGAGTTGGGGATGGATAATGTGGCCTGGGATTCTATTGACGAGTATAATGATATTTCCTCTAAAGGGCAGTATGAACTGGCGCGAAGAGAAGGGCGCAGTGTCAGCGAAGCTATGCAGATCATTCATCGTTACAGCCGCGATAATGCCCGGACACCGATGCAGTGGACAAGTGATAAGCAAGCAGGATTTACAGCAGGAATTCCCTGGCTGCCGGTTCATGGGGATTTTGCTGACTGCTGCGTTGAGGCGGAAGAAAGAGACGAGAACTCTGTGTTGTCCTTTTATCGCCGCCTTAGTCATCTGCGGCGTGAGAGTCAAGCTGCAGAGGTCTTGCAGCAGGGAGATTATGAGGAGGTTATGTCTGAGCGCGGTGACCTGTACGCCTTTTATCGCCGGTGGGAAGGACAGGAAACCTTGACCTTGGTGAACTTTACCGGTCAGGAAATAACCTATGACGGGATGCTGGCGTCGGGTTGTTTTGTATTGATTGAAACCATGGCTGGCAGCCGGCCGGGGCTCCTTCGGCCCTATGAGGCGGTCTGTTATTTTAGAAAGAAGACGGATGAGGCAGGTGAAGGTAAATGAAGATAGCGGCTAGTGATTATGACGGAACGCTGTTTCGTCATGAGGAAATTTCTCAAGGAGATGTTGAAGGCGTACGATTGTGGCGGGAGGTCGGCAATAAATTCGGTGTAGTGACGGGGCGCGATTACGGCATGCTGGCTCCGCAGCTTAAGTATTATGGCATTGAGTCGGATTATGCCGTCTGTAACAACGGCGGCTTGATTTGCCGCGCCGATGGCACTCCGCTTTGGCAAGGGGAGATCCCCTTGAAGGTGCTGGCGGAGCTGGCAGAAGACCCGAGGGTGGACCGTTCCTTTCATTACGCGTTTTCAGCTGCTGATAAGACTTATCTGTATCATGAGCGTGAGGGGTCATGGATTTCCCGCGAAGCGAAACAGTGGGATTTTCAACTGGTCGAAATTACGGAGCGTGATATTTTGCAGCTGCCGCAGATCCATCAATTTTCTTTAGGTTACAAAAAAGCAGAGGAAGCGCTGGAAGTCAGCGAATCCATCAATGAACGTTTTGGTCAGATTGTCCATGCTTATCCGAATCGCTGCAGCGTGGACATAACGCCGCTGGGCATCAGCAAACGTCAAGGGATTGACAAACTGGTGGAGTTGATGGGCTGGCAGGATGCGGTAATCTATGCGATAGGGGATGAGGTTAACGATTTGCCTATGCTGGAAGCTTTTGAGGGCTTTACGGTGGATTCTGCCCGCGAGGGAATCCAAGCTAAAGCCAAGGGTAGTTATGCCAGTGTGGGAGCTATGCTGCAGGAAAATCGCTAAAGCTTTGTATATCCTTATCGCCTGTTGCTTAGTGAGCAGCTTGATGAAAGCATGTATGTTGACGATAAAGGGCAGCTCATCGACTCCAAGGAGTTGGTGGGCTGTCTTTCCATATTGGCTGTTTGCCTTTTCGTTTAAGTTCAGTTTTATGGATATTTATCCTTTATTCTGGATTGTTTGTTATTTATTGAAGGGGTAAAATAAGAGTAAGCTAGTGAATGATAGACAGTGCGAATGGAGGAGAGGGCAATGAGTGTTGCCATTATGGCGGATAAGGTGGTTAAGCGGTATGGAGATTTGACCATTATCCCAAATCTGACGCAGAATATAAAAAATGGAGAGTTCTTTACGCTGCTAGGACCTTCCGGATGCGGAAAAACCACCCTGCTGCGCATGATTGCCGGCTTTAACAGCATAGAAGGCGGGCAGATCCGCTTCAATGATCAGGTAATCAATGATATCCCCGCACATAAACGAAATATTGGCATGGTATTCCAGAGCTATGCTATTTTTCCCCATTTGACGGTCAGAGAAAATGTGGAGTATGGCTTGAAGCTCCGCAATATGCCCAAGGATGAGATGAAGGCCAAAGTGGACAAGATTCTCGATGTGGTCCAGATTACGGAATATCAGGACAGGCTGCCGGAACGGCTGTCCGGCGGCCAGCAGCAACGGGTGGCCCTGGCTCGTGCCATTGTCATTCATCCCAGTGTTCTGCTGATGGATGAACCGTTATCCAATCTGGATGCCAAGCTGCGTGTGGAAATGCGCTCGGCTATCCGGGAGGTGCAGAAGCAGGTGGGGATTACTACGGTATATGTTACTCACGATCAGGAGGAAGCGTTGGCTATCTCGGATCGGATTGCTGTCATGAAAAAAGGTGTGATTCAGCAGACTGCATCCCCCCATACTGTCTATACCCGCCCTTACAACGTGTTTGTAGCCACTTTTATCGGTCATTCCAACCTTTTTAAGGGGCGGATCGAGGAAGTGGGCTGTGATAAGGCAGCGGTCTTTGCAGACGGCTTCGTTTTACCGATGACTACTCTGGGGGAGGAAGCAAAAATTGGGGATGATGTAATCATTGCCGTGCGACCGGAGGAATTTTCCATTTGTGGTGCGGGGCAAGGGGTGAAGTGTACCATCAAGACAAAGGTTTTTCTGGGGAAGTATATCACTTATGGGCTGGACTTTCCGGAAGATATGCTGCTGCCTGATCAACCGGCCATTGAGTTCAGTCAGGATTTGGGACATGCAGAAAAGGTGCTGGAGATTGGTGATACTGTTTATCTTAAACCCAATGCAGCCAAAATCAATGTCTTTAGGGCTGATGGCACGAAGAGCCTGATGGAAGGTGTGGTGGAAAATGAATAAGAAATTCCAATGGGACTTCTGGGCCTGGATAACCCTGCTTTCCATTGTGGTCTTTGGGTTGTTTCTGATGTATCCACTGTTTTCCTTGTTTGCCAGTGCTTTTCAGGATGCTATGACCGGTGAATTCACCATGGAGAATTTCACGCACTTCTTTGATCGCAAGTATTATTATCAATCCATGATCAATAGTTTTAGCGTCACTGCTTGTGTGACCATATTGGCGGTGATTATTGGTACGGCTTTGGCCTACTTCATGACCTTATTCAGAGTTCGTGGAAAGAATATTGTGGAAATCTGCATCATTATTTCCCTGCTTTCGCCGCCGTTTATTGGCGCTTATTCTTGGATTTTAATCGGTGGCCGCAGTGGTATCCTGACCCAGTGGCTGGCAGGGATGGGCATTGACTTTCCCTCTATTTACGGCTTTGCGGGGATCCTGCTGGTTTTGACCTTAAAGCTTTATCCCTTTATCTATCTTTATGTGGCCGGGGCTATGAAGAATATCGACTCGGCGCTGATTGAAGCGGCGGAAAGTCTGGGCTGCAGCGGGATCAAAAAGGTGGTTACCATCATGCTGCCACTGATTACCCCCACTATCCTGGCCGGGGCATTGATGGTCTTCATGAATGCTATGGCGGACTTTGGTACGCCCATGCTGATTGGTGAAGGCTTTAACGTCATGCCGGTTATGATTTATTCAGAGTTTATCAATGAAGTAGGGGATCAGGCTAATTTTGCAGCAGCCATGGCTGCGATTATGGTCTTGATTACATCGACCGTTTTTATGCTTCAAAAATATGTAGTCAATAAAAAATCCTTTACCATGAGCTCCCTGCGGCCCTTGCCGGTGGGGAAAATGACGGGGATCAAGAATATCGTCATGCATATCTGTATTTACCTGCTGGTGGCATTATCCATGATTCCTCAGTTGGTGGTTATTTACACGTCTTTCCTTAAGACGAATGGTTCCATATTTGTGGATGGGTATTCTTTGGACAGCTATCGTACGATTTTTGAATCGCTGGGGACAGCTATTACCAATACTTACGTTTACAGTACAGCGGCCATGGTCATGATTGTTTTCCTGGGGATGACAGTGGCCTATCTGACTACGCGTAAAAAGAGCTGGCTTACGGATATCATTGATACCTTGACGATGTTTCCATACATTATTCCCGGATCAGTTTTGGGTATCACGCTGCTGCTGGCATTTAATGAGGAACCCATGTTGTTGTCTGGCACGGCGCTTATCATCATCATTTCCTTGGTAATCCGCCGCCTGCCCTATACACTGCGCTCCAGTTCGGCTATTCTCTATCAGCTGAGTCCCAGCCTTGAGGAAGCATCGATTAGTCTGGGGGCTTCACCGCTGAAAACATTTTTTAAGGTTACAGCCGTTATGATGCTGCCCGGAGTGATGAGCGGCGCCATCATATCCTGGATTACGGCTATCAACGAATTGAGTTCATCGGTTATCCTCTTTACTGGCGCTACGAAAACCATGTCGGTGGCTATCTACACCGAGGTTATCCGTGCCAGTTACGGTACAGCAGCGGCGCTGTCCACTATCCTCACGTTAACGACCATTACGGCTATGGTTATCTTCTTTAAGATATCCGGGCGCCGGGATGTGACGTTATAAGTTATACCGTGTTTTATTAACAGCTGTTTTAAAGGAGGTTTCGTTATGAGGCTGAAGAAATGGATTGCTGGTCTTTTAGGTGCGGCAATGCTCACCACCTGTTTTGCTGGCTGCGGTGGCGGAGACACAAAGGAGGCAGCAAAGGCTACGGGCAGTGACGAGAATAAAGTCGTCATTTATTGTCCGCATCCGCTGGCTTTTATCAATCCATTAGTGGAGGAATTTGAGAAGCAGAGCGGGGTCAAAGTTGAAGTCGTGGCGGCAGGGACAGGCGAGCTCTTGAAACGTGTGGAATCGGAAAAGAGCAATCCCCTGGCGGATATTTTCTGGGGTGGTTCTCTGTCCACCATGAAACCGAAAGCAGCGCTTTTTGAGGAATACCGTTCCGTCAATGAAGACCATGTTCAGGAGGCCTTCAAGAATACGGAAGGTTCCATTACCCGTTTCACGGACATTCCCAGTGTAATCATGATCAACACCAATCTCATTGGCGATGTGAAGGTAGAGGGCTATGAAGATTTGCTAAATCCGGCGCTTAAAGGGAAAATTGCCTTTGCTGATCCCTCAAAATCTTCTTCTTCCTATGAGCATTTGATCAATATGCTATACGCCATGGGCAATGGCAATCCCGATAATGGTTGGGATTATGTGACGAAATTAGCCAAGAATCTCGATGGTAAATTGCTATCCGGTTCCTCTGCTGTGTATAAAGGTGTAGCTGATGGGGAATATGCCGTAGGCCTGACCTTTGAGGAAGGCGGAGCCAAATACGTTGCGGATGGTGCGCCGGTTAAGCTGGTTTACATGAAGGAGGGTGTAATCTCCAAGCCGGATGGCATTTACATCATCAAGAATGCCAAGCACATGGAAAATGCCAAGAAATTCATTGACTTTATCACCAGTAAGGAAGCCCAGAGCCTGATTACCCAGAAACTTCATCGCCGCAGTGTCCGTGATGATGTGGAGGCCCCGGTAGGTCTGCTGCCGAAGACGGAAATCAAGTCCATTACGGATAATGAAGAAGTCGTGAATAAGAACAAGAAGGCCTGGCTGGATAAGTTCAAAGATATCTTCACCAGCGTGCAGTAAGGCTGAAGCTTGAGGTGGGAGGCGGATAAAGGGTTCGCCTTGCCTGTTACAGACAATAAGGTATGCTCCTTGAATGGCGCGAAAAGTCCGATTTCGGTTGAGAATGAAGTTGGCTTTTCGCGCTGTTTTGGCTATAACGGGGTAAGGAAATATTCCCTGAAGCATCAGGTGGAGCATATATATCAAAACAGACAGCGAACCTATTGTCTCCTTATCGAAATCTCCAGGAAAGTTTTGCTTATGGCAAAACTGAAACAACGGCGTTATAATGAAAGGGGAAATCTGAATGGAAAGGGGCTCCGAAAATGCAGCGCTATTTTGAATTCCGGCTGCAACGTGCATTGTTCCTTTATGCGGTGGTGCCACTCCTGACTATGGCGCTTATTGGCTCTGTGCTGATCTTTGCCAGCTGGCGGTACTCCGTGGTGGGCTTGAACAGTGAGGCAAGGGAGCAGGCCGCGGAGCAGCTGACGGCAGTCAGTGATGATTTTTCTCAGCATGGTGCCGCTATGGCTCATTTCTTGGCTGATGCCAGGGATTTGGGAGCATGGCGGACAGGAAAACAACGGGCAGAGGCTTTTGCCCGCCTTTATTCTGATGCTGGTCATACGGGAGCGGAGTTCTATGTAGTGGCCAGGACGGGAGAGATTATGGTGGGGAGCAGGGAAAAGCTGCCCCAGGATATCGTTCCGGTGAATAATAACTGGGGGATCTGGCATAGATTAGGCCATGAACCTTATACCGTGTGTCAGGAATTTCTGCCGACAGACAGAGGTCAGGATTTACTTTGCGGTCGTGCTATTGTCATGGATGGGGAAGCTGTGGGATACCTGCTTTACGATATTCCTGCGGCATATCTTCAGGATTTGCTGGGCGAGCGTGGTGTGCCGTTGTTGTTTACGGATAATTTTGGCAATATCCGTTTGGAAAAAAATGGTGCAGCTTTCATGGAAAATCGCAAGTTGCAGCGTGCTTTTGTGGGCGCAGATCACGAACTGGTACACAAGGATAAAGATTTCTATTATGTAACCAATATGTCTGTGCCCTTTGGCGGGGAGGATTATCATATCTATGCCATTACGCCGGTGACGGATCTTCTGGTGCGCTATATCATTGGAGCCGGGGCCATCGTGCTGGCGGTTTTGTTGATGCTGCCTCTGATTTTGCGCAGTGTCCGGCGGGAGAGCAAACTTACGGCACAGGCCTTGGATAATCTCACGACAATTGCTGAACTCAGGGAATTGGAATCCCAGTTTAATCCGCACTTTCTCTTTAATACGCTAGAGAATATCAAATTCATGGTACGCCTTGATCCCGGGGCGGCTACGGAGATGATTATGGCGCTGTCGGCGCTATTGCGTTACAGTATTGCCGGCGATGATCGTCAGGTGGCATTACAGGAAGATATCAAATATCTGGAAAGCTATATGAAAATCCAGAAATATCGTTTTGGCAGCCGGTTGGCCTTTACGGCGGAAATTGATGAAGCAGCAAAAAGCGTACCTGTACCCAAGCTGATGTTTCAGCCCTTATTGGAAAATGCCATAAAATACGGTGAAGATGCGGAGGGATTGCTGCGCATTCTTTTCCAAATCAAGCGGCAGGGTGATGTACTGCAGGTATTGGTCAGGGATCAGGGCGCAGGGATTGAACAGGAAAAGCTGGCACAGCTGCAACAACTTTTGCAGAGCAGCGAAAACCACAGCATACATAAGGGCTTGTTCAATGTGCAGCGGCGTTTGGAATTGCTGTATGGCGAAGGTTATGGTCTGCAGATTCAATGCCCGCCAGAGGGGGGCACGGAAATCCGGCTGTGCCTGCCACTGCTGGAAAAGGAGCAAAAAAATGCTGGATTTGGTCATTGTGGAAGATGAAGAAATCATTCGTCGGGGGCTGGTTTGTACCATTGATTGGCTGCGTTTGGGAGCCAGGGTCGTTGGTGAGGCTGCCAACGGACGGGAGGCGTTGCAGGTTATTCGTCAAGCTCGGCCAGATGTGGTCCTGACGGATATCAAGATGCCCGTGATGGATGGTATTGCCTTGACGCAGGCGCTAAAAGATGAAAATAATCCTGCTAAGGTTATCTTCCTGACCAGTTATGCAGATTTTTCCTATGCGCAGACAGCCTTGCATTTGGATGTGCGTGATTATTTGTTGAAGCCTGTAAGTGAGGATGATTTAGCAAAGGCCCTGGGCAAGATCGCCAGAAAACCTTTACCCGTTGCAGAGAGGGAAATTTCCTGGGACGAGGGGCTGAAGGCGGCTTATCATACAGGAAATCCTTATGTACAGGCCGTGCTTCAGCGCATTGAGGCGGGCTTTAGGGGAAAGCTTAGCAGCGAAGCCATAGCAGCCGAGCTGGGGGTGTCTTCCAGCTATTTATCGCGTAAGCTGAAGGAGGAAACAGGGCAGACCTTCAGCGGTCTGTTGGCGCAATACCGCCTGCAGAAGGCCATTGAAATGCTGCAGGCTGGTACCTGGCGGGTTTATGAGGTGGCGGAACAGACTGGTTTTGGCGAGTATAAAAATTTCAGTCAGGTATTCAAGAAGTATCTGCATACCACACCAAAGGCTTTTATGCAGGAAATTACGGTAGGGATAAAACTATAAGGCCATTCTTTTTGCTGGCAGGTGAGATTTGCGGAAGCTGGGGCGTGTTTATACGATTTTGGAGGTACAGTATGGGAAAGTTTACCGGTAAGATGATTATTTCTGATTTGGATGGCACGTTGATTCCCCGGGGGGGCGTGATTTCTGCTGAGAATCGGGCGGCTATTCAGTCCTTTGTGGCAGAGGGGGGACGCTTTGCTGTTGCTACGGGGCGTACGCCAGAAGCTGCTAAGGGATATGTGGAGGGGCTGCCCATCAATGCGCCCTCGGTATTCTTTAACGGTGCGATGCTCTATGATTGGGGGAATGGAAAGGTGCTGAAAACCCTGCCTTTAACAGCAGGGGATGCGGATAACCTTTGGCCTGCTTTTGCCCAGAAGTGTCTGCGAACTTTTCCCGATGCCTGCTTTGAAATTTATACTGCCGATAATTGCCATGTCATCACACCGGCAGACAATGATGATCCTCGTTTGCCCCATGAATATTACCGTTATGCCCATACGAATTTAGAAAAACTTACCGATACGGTGCAGACCCCCTGGCTCAAGTTCTTTGCCTGTGATAAACATGAGCACCTGGAAGAATATGTGAAGCTGGCAGAGCAGATGGGGACGGCAGCGCTGGCCAATGGATTTTATTCTGAGGATAATTATTACGAGTTTGTCGCCAGGGATGTATCCAAAGGTGCCATGACAGCGGCTATTCGGGAGCAGCTGCCTGGCATAGAGATTATTGCTTGCGGCGATTATCTTAATGATAACGAAATGCTGGCAGAAGCAGATATTGGTGTGGCTCCGGCTAATGCGCATGAAGAGACGAAGAAGATGGCCCAGTATATCGGCTGCAATGTGGAAAAAGATTTGCTGGCCTGGGTTATACAGGAGATTCTCTGATGGATTTTGCAGATATTGGTGTTTTGATTATTGCCGGGGGAAAGAGCTCCCGAATGGGGCAGGATAAGCGCTTTTTGCCCATGGACGATTGTTCCATGCTGGAAATGATTTTGCGGAGAACTACGCAGCAGGCTTTTGCCGAGGCATATCTGTGTGGAGAATGCGATTCGGCAGCAGGGTTAGCGGCTCTGGGAAAGAAATATGGTCTGGAACTTTTACAGGATTCCCGGCAGGGAGCTGGCCCGTTGGAAGGCTTGCGTTCTGGTTTGGCAAAAATGAGGACAGACTATGCGCTGGCCTTATCCTGTGATATGCCGTTGTTTCATTTTGCTGCGGTAAAACCATTGCTGGCAGAGGCGCAGGGGGAATTGGCGGTTATTCCCGTAGTAAATGGGCGGCGGCAGCCCTTGGCAGGGCTCTATCATCGGGATTTGCTGCCAATGGTGGAGCAGGCTTTGATAAGTGGGGCGTATAAAATTGGCCAGGTGATTGATGGTGTGCCGCATAAACTGGTGCAGATGGCAGATAATGATGTTTTTTTCAATGTGAACCGGCCAGCGGATTTCCGGCTGGTGGCGGGAAGGCTGGCCAATGCCAAGCGGCAGATTCCCTTGATTACGGTTTCGGCACCGCAGTCGAATACGGGTAAGACAACCTTTATTGAGCGACTGATTCCAGCGTTGAGGGCGTGTGGCTTGCGGGTAGGTGTGGTAAAAGGTGATTGTCATGGCTATGATGTGGATGAGGAGGGCAAGGATAGTTATCGCTTTAAGCAGGCGGGAGCTGCTGGGGTCGCGGTGGTATCGCCGAAGGGATATTTCATCCAACAAAAAACCATCGGGCGTGCCAGTCTTGTGGAAATAGCCGGACATCTGGCGGATGTGGATTTGGTCATTATCGAGAGCCGCAATCACGGAATCCTGCCTAAAATTTCCCTTTGGCGAGGTTTGGGTAAAGTTATTGCAGATGAGGAAACGGTGGCCATTTTCAGCAGCGGGGAGCATGGAGAACAGGCTATATCTCAGTATGACATCAACGACATTGAAGGGGCTGCCAGGCTAGTACGGTTTTTATGTGGTCGTTGAGGAAATGGATGGGAGGAAAAATGCGTTTTTCACGCGAATATTATCCATAATAAAAGAGGAAAGCGCAGGGAGTTTACATGAAATATGTTGTAATCGATTTGGAAATGAATCCTGTAGACCGGGAATTTCGGGAAGTTAAGCGGCACATGAAAGAGGAAGTTATCGAATTTGGTGCTGTGCGCTTAAACGAGCATTTTCAGCAGGAAGCAGAGTTTCAATGTTATGTGGAACCGGAATATGGTAAGATAAAGAAACATATCACAAATCTTACAGGCATCAAACAGGAAATGGTGGATGGTCATGATCATTATGCCAAAGCCTTTCAGGATTTTGTTGCTTGGGTTGGTGAAGAGGAGACGAAGATTTATTCCTGGAGCATGTCGGATATTAAGCAGCTCAAGAAAGAGTGCCGCTTCAAGTTACCGGATTTTGATGTAAAATGGCTGGATAGCCGTTGGGTGGATTTGCAGCAGGAATTCGATGACCGTCTGGGGCTGCACAATAGCCTGGCTCTTAAGCATGCTTTAGGGGCCATGGATCATAAATTCGAAGGTACCCAGCATACTGCTCTGGCGGATGCCATCAATACCAGTGCAATACTTGTGTTGATGCAGGATGATGACAAGTTCCGTAAGACGATGCAGCCCGTACTGGATATTTTAGAGCCTCAGGATGATTTAGCCAGTTCCATTGGCGATTTATGTCCGGATTTGTTGAAGCTGAAAGAAAACATAAATGAATAAACACAAATGTTCTTGCGTGAAACATATAGTGTAACTGTTTTAGCTAAAACACTTGTTAATTGTTATGGCATGTGCTATGATAATAACAATTTGAAGCGGAAACAGGTAATAAAAGCCTCGTCCATTAGATTCAAGGACGAGGCTTTTCGCTTGGAGGGGATGTGCATGGCAAAGACCATGGGGGTGTTGGGCCCCGCAGGGACACATAGTGAGGCGGCAGCGGTTTATTTAAAGAATCAGACTGGTGAGGATTACCGACTGTTGTTGTATATGGATATTTTTGACTGTTTGCAGGCGGTGGAAAATGGCGAGGTGGATTCTGCGCTGGTACCTGTGGAAAACTCTTTGGAAGGTGCCATCAATATCACCCTGGATACCTTAGCCCGCAGTGGTCAGCTTACCGTTTGGCGGGAACTGATTTGGCCCGTCCATAATCAATTGCTGGCACGACGCCGCGGCGAAATCAAGCGAATTTATTCCCATGCACAGCCGATTTCGCAGTGTCGGGATTTTTTGCAGAAAAATTATCCCCGGGCGGAGTTGATAAAAGTGGCCAGTACAGCCCGGGCAGCTGAAATCGTGGCCGAATCAGCTGCGGATTCCGGCAGTGCAGCGATTGCTACAGCCCGGGCAGGTGAGTTGTTGGGGTTGGTGCCCATCGCTACAGAAATTCAGGACAGTGCCGCTAATTGTACGCGCTTTTTTCAGGTGGGCAGGGAGGCGCTGAACTTTTTGCCCAAGGATAAACTGCTGGTTATCTGTCAGATCGATGGACAGAAGGCCGGCGCTCTTTTTGAGGTGCTTAAGGAGTTTGCCCAGCGGGGCATCAATATGACCCGTATCGAATCCCGTCCTGCCCGGACAGAATTGGGGGCATATATATTTTTCTTCGACTTGGAGTACCATGATGCGCCGGAATTGGCAGCAGCCTTGCTGGCTGTGGAGAGGAAAAGTATTTGGCTGCGGAATTTAGGGACTTTTCCTGTGCTGCAGGTTCGTTAGGATTTTCAATCAAGAAGGGGATGTAATTATGGTTATTATCATGAATGTAGATGCTACAGCGGAAGATATTCAAAGTATCATTGCGGTTATTGAAAAGGCCGGACTGGTGGCTAAGGTAATGGAGGGGACACACCAGAAGATTGTGGGCGTTATTGGCGATAAGACACGGCTGGCTTCTGTACCCATTGATGCTATGGATGGGGTAGAAAAGAGCGTAGAGATTTCCAAGAGCTACAAGCTGGCCAGCCGGGAATTCCATCCCCAGAATAGTGTTATTGATGTGGCTGGTGTAAAGATCGGCGATGGCACGCCAGTAGTCATGGCTGGTCCCTGTGCCGTGGAATCCAAAGAGCAACTCTTTGAAGCAGCCGATATCGTGAAGAAGGCTGGTGCCCAATTCCTGCGCGGCGGTGCCTATAAGCCGCGGACATCTCCCTACGCATTCCAAGGATTGGAAGTGAAAGGGCTGAAGTATTTGGCAGAAGCCAGAGAACGCACGGGCTTGCGGGTGGTGACGGAGGTTACGACGGTGGAAGCCATTGCCGGGGTGACGGAGTATGCGGATATGCTTCAGATTGGTGCCCGGAATATGCAGAACTTTGGGCTTTTGAAAGAAGTCGGTAAATGTGGGAAGCCGGTGCTCTTGAAACGTGGCCTGGCCGCTACTATTGATGAATGGCTCAATGCGGCGGAGTATATCATGAATGCGGGCAATCCCAATGTGGTGCTTTGTGAACGTGGTATCCGTACCTATGAAACCTATACCCGTAATACTTTGGATTTAAGTGCGGTGGCGGCGGTAAAGCATCTGTCTCATTTGCCGATTATCGTTGATCCCAGCCATGGCACAGGGAAATGGAGAATGGTAAAGCCCATGGCCTTTGCGGCTATTGCTGCAGGTGCTGATGGCCTGATGATGGAGGTTCATCCCAATCCGGCTAAGGCGCTATCCGATGGGCCGCAGTCTCTGACTCCCGAAAACTATGCGGAAGTCATGCGCGGGATACAAAAAATCTCCGCCTTCATGAAAGCGGAGAAGATTACATCTATGGATATTTGATTTTCAGCAGAAAAGAGGCTGTGATATTGCAGCTTATCGCTGTTATTGCGCGCTTTCTGTTTTTTGCTACAGCTCAGTTGGCGCGGAGGTGGTAATACTTTTCGCCGTTCCACTAAATGGCCCACAAGATGTGTTTTAGCTTTTTAGCCATCTGCGCCGGGCAGGCCGACGGCGCGTATGTTCAGCTCAGTATCCAGTTTATGCCTTTTGTGGACCAGTCCTCACTGCGTTCGGACAATCGTTCCCTGGCGAAAAGTATCACCACCTCCGCTCTAAGTTAACTTTGCCTACCTTGTATTTTTTGCAGTGATAAGCAGCAAGTACATCGATGTTCTTGTTACGGGAGCAACGTGTTCGTGGCAATCATATAGGTCGTAGCTTTGGGGTGAGCGGGGGAGTGATTTTCTGTCCGAAGCGTCTGCCTGAACGTAGTGAAGGCCGGTCCCGGCAGGAAGATACTAGGTCAGTGCGGTGAAAGACGCGCCGTTGGCCTGCCCGGCGCAGGTAACAGGACAGCTCTATTTTACGAAGGGGCCGTTTTAGCGGGAAACAGAAAATTACTCCCCCGCTTGCCCCTGACCACGTATGAACAGAATAACATTGACCTGGACTCCTCGACAAACTGCAATTTGCCAAAAGTGTGTTGATAATTTTACAGAGACCCTCATCAGTTAGACCAGTCAATCTAACTGATGAGGGCCTCTTCCTTTTGTGTCCGCGCACTATAGATCAATCTGAATGGATGTTTTTCAGACCGTTTGGGTTATTTTTTCACGACTTCTGGCGCAGCGCCTTCTTCGATGCAGGCTTTAGTGATGGTGACTTTACGTGGTTCATTGGATTTGGGAATGTCGAACATGACATCCAACATGGTGTCTTCGATAATGCCCTTGAGGGAGCGGGCGCCGGTTTTGCGCTCGATGGCCTTGCGGGCTACGGCGCGCAGAGCATCTTCTTCAAAAACCAGTTCGACGTTATCCATGGCCAGCAGCTTTTCGTACTGTTTTACTGGTGCATTTTTGGGTTCTGTGAGGATACGCAGCAGAGCATCTTCATCCAGAGTTTCCAAGGTGCAGATTACGGGCAGGCGGCCAATGATTTCGGGGATGATACCGTACTGCATGAGGTCTTCGGGCCGCACTTTGTGGATGAGTTCATCGAATTTGGGCTTGTCCTCCTTGCCCTGAACTTCGGCACCGAAACCGATGGAGCTGGTTTTATTCAAGCGTTTGGCAATCACTTCGTCAATTCCCACAAAGGCACCGCCGACGATGAAGAGGATGTTCTTCGTATCCACTTTGATGGTGGGGGCTTCCGGGTGTTTGCGCTGTCCCCGGGACGTGAATTCCACCACGCTGCCCTCCAACATTTTGAGGAGCGCCTGCTGGACACCTTCGTGACCAGGGTCTGCGGTGATGGAGTTGTTGGCACCGGATTTGCGGGCAATCTTGTCAAATTCATCCAGATAGATAATGCCGTGCTCGGCTTTTTCCACGTCCTTATCCGCAGCGTAATAGAGGTTGCGGACGGCTACTTCCACATCGGCACCGACAAAACCTGCTTCAGTGAGGCTGGAGGCATCGGTGACGGCAAAGGGGATATCCAGCAGCTTGGACAGGTGGGACAGCAGGGCTGTCTTGCCGCAGCCGGATGGTCCCAGCATGATGACGTTGGATTTTTCGATTTCTGTGCCATCGCTTTGCTGATAGCCGTATTTCATGCGTTTGTAATGGTTGTAGACGGCTACAGAGAGAATTTTTTTGGCCCGGTCCTGGTTGATGATGTATTCATCCAGATATTTTTTGATGATATGGGGTTTGTTCTTGGTGAGGATATCGTCCAGCTCGCCGGCAAATACCTGCTTTTCGTCCTGGACTTGGGCAGCATCGTGTTCTTCCAGGAAGTGGTTGACTTCTTTGATGCAGTTACGGCAAATGGCGAAACCGGTGTTGGGATCATAAATGGGCAGGTCGTATTGGTCCCGAACATTGATGATTCGCTTGCAGAAGCTGCATTGATGTTGCATTGTTTGTTTGGCCATGATAAAATCCTTTCTCTATTTGAAATTGCTCAGTGTTAATCCTATGGATATTAACATTATCATATAGGAAGGAAAATTTTTCAAGCAAATTTTCCTTCTTTCCTTGCATAGTGATGGTGTGCGTGCTATAATATTCGGGTACTGGACGTACTGACGTCTGGTTCCAAGTCAAAACTTGACTGGCTTTGCCCCATGGGGGAGCTAGGTCTAAACCAAGCTTGCGCATAGCTTGCTTGTATCAATTCCCAGTTTCGTTGGGGTGAAAGCGAGGTGTAAATAATGAAACAGGGTATTCATCCGGAATATTTCGAAGCTACGGTAACCTGTGGTTGCGGCAACACGTTCACCACTGGTTCCACGCAGAAAGAACTGCGCGTCGATGTTTGCTCCAAGTGCCATCCGTTCTTCACGGGGCGTCAGCGTGACGTACAGGCAGGCGGTCGTATCGAAAAGTTCAACAAGCGTTACGCCAAGAAGTAAGACACGTTATGGTAAAGCAGAGCATATTGCTCTGCTTTATTTAGTATCTGGATAAATATTGAATATTCGGTGTTTCCCGGGAACAATTGCGTTCCGTTGTGTAAGTTGGGAGGAAAGACCTTGAGTGATAAAAACGATAAATTGATGGTAGGCGGTCAGGCGGTTATTGAGGGCGTTATGATGCGGGGACCAAAGTTTACAGCTACGGCAGTGCGGGATCCCCAGGGAAAAATTCAGGTGGAGACGAAACCTGTACGTTCCATAGGGGATCGCTTTCCTATCCTGAAAAAACCTTTTTTGCGGGGGACGGTGTCTTTAATCGAGTCCCTGGTGATTGGCATGAAATCCTTGTCCTACTCGGCAAAGATGGCTGGCGAAGAGGATGAACAGCTTTCCGATAAGGAAATGGCAGGGACTATTGTCTTTGCCCTGGTATTGGCCAGTATTTTGTTTATTGCCATTCCTACGGGGGCGGCAAAATTCCTTCATGGGGCCACAGAGGACCCCGTGGTCCTGAATCTTTTGGAAGGGTGTCTGCGCTTAGTGATTTTCCTGGCTTATATCTGGGGGATTTCCCGGTTGAAGGACATTCGCCGAGTTTTCCAGTATCACGGGGCAGAGCACAAAACCATTTTTTGCTACGAAGCAGGTTTGCCGCTGACCGTGGAAAACGTGCAGAAATTTCCCCGGCTGCATCCGCGGTGCGGGACTAATTTCTTGTTGATTGTAATGCTGGTCTCTATTTTTGTGTTTGCCTTTTTGGGCTGGCCTTCTCTGGGGGAACGCATTGCCAGCCGTATTCTCTTGCTGCCGGTGGTGGCCGGGATTTCCTATGAGATTATCCGTTTGGCCGGGCGCAGCAAGAACCCGCTTATTCAGAATGCGATCCGCCCAGGGCTCTGGCTGCAGTATCTGACCACCCGCCCCCCTGAGGACGAGATGGTGGAAGTGGCGATTGAATCCCTAAAGGCAGTGTTGCCGGAAGAAGAAATCCTGGCGGGGACGCCGGATTATATCAATAAGGAAAGTGACGAGGAGGCCATGGAGCAGGGGACTCCCGTGGCTGCCGCTGTTACAGAATGATTTTTGAGGTGAAATAAGTGCTGGAAAAACTCCAAGCCGTTGAAGATAAATTTTTGGAATTGGAATCGCTGATCAGTGATCCGGATGTGATTGCGGATATGAGCCGCTGGCAGAAATACAGTAAGGAACATGCCAGCCTTATGCCGATTGTGGAAAAGTTCCGGGAGTACAAAGAGGTGGTCAAGGGTATCGATGAGGCCAAGGCCATGTTTTCGGAAAATCTCGATGATGAGATGCGCAAGTTCGTGGAGGAAGAACTTGCGGTATTGAAAGCCCGAAAGGAAGTGCTGGATGGGGAATTGCCCATTCTGCTTTTGCCGAAAGACCCCAACGACGATAAGAATGTTATTGTGGAAATTCGCGGCGGCGTTGGCGGGGAAGAGGCAGCGCTCTTTGCTGGGGATCTTTTCCGCATGTATGGCCGCTATGTGGAAAAGCAGGGCTGGAAGATGGAAATCATTGATGCGAACCCTACGGAGTTGGGCGGCTATAAGGAAATTTCCTTTATGGTGACGGGGTTTGGTGCGTACAGCAAGCTGAAGTACGAAAGTGGTACCCATCGGGTACAGCGGGTGCCGGCTACAGAATCCGGTGGACGCATCCATACTTCGGCGGTAACCGTAGCCGTTTTGCCTGAGGCAGAAGATGTGGATGTGGAAATCAATCCCAATGATTTGCATATTGATTTATACTGTGCCTCTGGAGCAGGCGGTCAGCATGTCAACCGCACGGAAAGTGCCATCCGCATTACCCATATTCCCACGGGAATCGTGGTACAATGTCAGGATGAGCGCTCGCAGCTGAAAAATAAGGACAAGGCCATGAAGGTTCTGCGGGCACGGCTGTTGGATAAGGCGCAGCAGGAGCAGCAGGATGATATTTCGGCCAACCGGAAAAATCAGGTGGGCAGTGGTGACCGCAGTGAGCGTATCCGTACTTATAACTTCCCTCAGGGAAGAGTTACCGATCATCGCATTGGTCTGACGTTGCATCGTATTGATGCGGTGCTGGCTGGTGATTTGGATGAAATCCTGAATGCCCTGATTACCGCTGACCAGGCAGAACGGCTGAAACAGGTGAAATGATGGCAGTAAATGAAATATGGACAATAGGCCGTATTCTGAAATGGACGGAGGGTTATTTTGCCCAAAAGGGAATTGAAAATCCACGGCTGGATGCAGAAGTATTGTTGGGACATGTGTTGAAGAAGCAGCGAATCTATCTGTATGTACATTTCGATGAACCGTTGCAGCCCGCTGAATTGCAATCTTTTCGGGAGATGATTAAGCAGCGGATCAATCATGTTCCGGTAGCGTATATCTTAGGGGAGAAGGAATTTATGGGCCTGACCTTTAAGGTGACAAAAGATACATTGGTTCCCCGGCCGGATACGGAAATCCTGGTGCAGGGAGCCGTGGACCGTTTACGGTCAAGCGGCAGGGAGCATGTATGCATTGCCGATATTGGTACGGGCACAGGAGCTGTAGGGCTGAGTGTATTGCATTTCTTTCCGGGGGCAGAACTGGATACCGTGGATATTTCGGGAGCAGCCCGGGCTGTGGCTGAAGAAAATGCAGCGCATCTGGAACTGACAGATCGAGTGCATTTTTTTACCGGCGATTTGCTTCTGCCCCTGCAGGGGCAGACCTATGATGCAATTCTTTCCAATCCGCCGTATATTCCGGCTGCAGACATTTCCAAGCTTTCCGCAGATGTGCAACTGAGTGAACCCCATACGGCGCTGGATGGGGGCGAAGATGGACTGGATTTTTACCACAGATTATGTGAGCATGCACCTGCCATGTTGGTACAGGGTGGGTTTATGGCCTTTGAAGTGGGAATAAATCAGGCTCAGGCTGTGGCTGAGCTGGCAGAAAATAATCCCCTTATTGAAAAGACGGAAATCCTAAAGGATTATGCGGGGATTGACCGAGTAGTTGTGGCATGGAAAAAAGAGGCATGATGTTATAAATGGAAACCAAGCTGATTCAGATGGACAATATAAAAGCGCAAAAAGAAGCGCTCTATGCGGCTGGAGAGCTTATTCGTGCGGGGGAGGTCGTAGCCTTTCCAACGGAGACTGTATACGGGCTGGGCGCTAATGGACTTGATGCTGATGCCTGTGCCAAGATTTATCAGGCTAAGGGACGGCCGTCGGATAATCCGTTGATTCTGCATGTGGCAAATCGCTCCATGATCGATCAGATTGTTGCCAAAGTTCCGGATAAGGCGGAAAAATTAATGGCCGCATTTTGCCCTGGTCCCCTTACGTTGATTTTGCCCCGTAAAAGTATCGTGCCAGATCGGATTACCGGCGGTTTAGCGACTGTGGGAGTGCGTATGCCGGAAAACGATGTGGCCCGGGCGCTGATTACAGCTTCCGGGGTACCAATTGCGGCACCTTCGGCTAATATTTCCGGACGTCCCAGCCCCACTACGGCGAAATCTGTGCTGGTGGATATGAAGGGAAAAATTCCGTTGATTCTGGATGGTGGTGCCTGCGATTTCGGGGTGGAATCCACCATCGTAGATGCGGCAGGAGATAAGGCTGTCATTTTACGGCCTGGTGCTATTACCAAGGAAATGCTAGAAGAAGTCCTAGGTGAGGGCAATGTGGTCATAGACCCTGCCTTGGTTGGTGCGGATAGTATACCTAGAGCGCCAGGGATGAAATACACCCATTATGCGCCTAAGGCGCCGCTGATTATGCTGGAGGGAATGCCTACCCGCATGATTCGGGCTTTTCAACGGGAAATTGAACGCCTGCAAAAGGAAGGGCACAGGGTAGGCGTGATTGCCAGCCATGAGGTGTTGAAGGGATTGCAGGATTTGGTGCCTAAGGATTTGATGGCCGATTATGGTCATCAGGGGCAGTTGTCTGCTATTGCGGCAAATATCTATGAGGCTCTGCGAAGTTTTGATGACAAAGATGCCGATATTTTGTTGGGAGAGGGAACAACTGCTGAAGGCTTAGGGTTGGCCATTATGAATCGGTTGCATAAGGCCAGTGGCTTTCAGACGATACAGGTTTAATCCTATTTTGTCGTAGGCGCATGCTGGTGCATGATTCGGCTTTTGTTATGAAGACGCGCATAGAATGATTGAGATTTAATCAAATAGGATTTTATAGAGGCTCCTTGTGATGCAGAATGCACGCAGGGAGCCTTTTGTATGATGAGATAAAGCAGTTAGGAAACAATACGGAGAAGTATAGAAAAAATTCTCTGCGAGCAGGAAACCTAACGTTAAAAACGAATAATTTCTATATAAACAATATTGCCTGGGGAGGGATACGTATGTTTTTTATGAAGTCGGTGCGAGGCAAGTTGACCGCATTGTTTGTGCTGGTTAGCGTTGTGGCCACTTTGGCTGTGGGGGGATATTTTATCTATGCAGCCGTGGCCGATAATGACAAGCTGGTGGTTGAATACCGAAAGGAACTGGCAGATCATTATGACCGGGAATTACGACTGCAGACCGAGGGGCTGGTTTCATCCTTGAATGGCATCTATGCCCGGCAGCAGTCTGGGGAACTTACGGAAGCGCAGGCCAAGAGTCTGGCATTGGATGTTATTCGTTCTGTTCGTTATGATGAGGGAAAGGGATATTTCTTCGCCGATGAAAAGAATTCGGGAATCTGTGTAGCTCACGCTGGCAATCGGTCTGCCGAAGGAAAAATGCGCCGGGGGGAAAAGGACCCCAATGGCGTTCCCTACATGGAAAATATGTGGAAGGAAGGGCAAAAAGATGGTGGCGGCTACGTGGATTTTTCCTATCCAAAACCGGGAGAAAGTCAATCCCTGCCGAAACGCAACTATGTAATGGAATTTAAGCCCTATGGCTGGATCGTGGGAACTGGATCGTGGATTGATTATATCGATGCGGAAGCAGCTAAATATACAAAAGAAAATCAAGAAAATCTCTATAAGAAAATAATGGTATCGACCATCATTATCGTGGTGGTAGCAGCAATTATGGCCATGATGGGGGTAAAATTTGCCCAAAGCTTTGGTGACCCAATCAGCTTTGTGACGCAGCGCTTGCGGAAATTTGCACAGGGAGACTATCGTGCTGAGCCTGTTAAGCCGGAATATACAGAGCGGGAAGATGAAATTGGTCAGATGGTGGAAATCCTGAAATCCTTAGGGGGCAATATGCGTCAGCTTATGGGCTCGATTAAGGACTCTGCCGATCAGGTGGCCAACGATGCCGCTCAATTGAATGAAATGACCACGCAATCGGCATCGGCCAGTCAGCAAGTAGCTGAATCCATTACGGATGTAGCGGGGGCTACCAATAAACAGCTGGCAGCTCTTGACGATGCTACCCAGTCCATGGAAAGCCTTTTGGAACGCATTGGCGGCATGGCACATAATGCCCGTCGGGCGGCTTCTGAAACCCAGCAGGCTACGGAAAAGGCCCAAAATGGCAATCTGGTGGTTACCCAGACCGTGAAGGATATGGCCCGCCTGTCGGAAGTAGTAGGGGAATCGGCTCGGGTGGTCAATAGTCTGGGGGAACGTTCCGATACCATTGGCCGTATTACGGATACCATCTCCGGTATTGCCGAGCAGACCAACCTTTTGGCCTTGAATGCCGCCATTGAAGCTGCCCGGGCTGGGGATGCCGGTCGGGGATTTGCTGTGGTTGCTGATGAAATCCGTAAGCTTGCTGCCCAGTCGGAGGAAGCTGCCAGTCAGATTGCCGGACTTATCGGTCAGATTCAGAATGAAACGCAACAGGCGGTCAGCAGCATGAATGAAGGAACGGATAATCTGGCGACCGCCAAAGATAGCGTGGAGGAAACTGGCCGTGAATTCAGTGCTATTGTGAAATTGGTGGAAAAGATTTCCAGACGGTCTCAGCAGATTGCCGATGCCTCCAAAGAAGCAACGGATAGTGCAGACAGTTGTCAGGCGGCCATCAAAGACATTGAGGAAATGAGCCGCAGTGTTGTGTCCAACTCAGAGACCGTTTCGGCAGCAACAGAAGAACAGTCTGCATCGGTTCACGATATGAACGCCAATAGTGAGCAGTTGGCGAAAATGGCCAGTGCTTTACAGGATGAAGTACAAAAGTTTAAGGTGTAATTCTCAATTGCGCGATATAAATTTACTATTTTATTTACAGAGAGGATGAATTCATGGTATAATCATACCATTCAGATAATTATATTTTAGGAGGTAGTATGATGAGCAAATATGCAGGGACCCAAACCGAGAAGAACCTGGAAGCCGCTTTTGCCGGAGAAAGCCAGGCACGGAACAAGTACACGTACTATGCGTCCAAGGCAAAAAAAGAAGGCTATGAGCAGATTGCGGCCTTGTTCTTGAAGACTGCGGACAATGAAAAAGAACATGCCAAGATGTGGTTCAAGGAACTTCATGATGGTATGCCGGATACGGTGGCAAACTTAAAAGATGCTGCTGAGGGTGAAAATTACGAATGGACGGATATGTATGCAGGTTTTGCCAAGACTGCCGAAGAAGAGGGCTTCAAGGAATTGGCTGCAAAATTCCGTCTGGTAGCTGAAATTGAGAAGCATCATGAAGAACGCTATCGTGCGCTGCTCAAGAACGTTGAAGCACAGGAAGTATTCCAAAAGAGTGAAGTCAAGGTTTGGGAATGCCGCAATTGCGGTCATATCGTAGTGGGTACCAAGGCACCGCAAATTTGCCCAGCTTGTGCACATCCGCAGAGCTACTTTGAGCTTCATGCTGAAAATTATTGATTAATCGCGTATGAAAAAAGCCTTCCCGGCAGGGAAGGTTTTTTTCATTTTTTCACGCTTGATTTCGTTGCAGGATGTTCAGGACAGCAGTACCGATATCATGGGTTTTGGCGGTGCCGCCTAAATCTGGAGTAAGTGTCTTTTTTTCTAGAAGCAGGGTTTCAATAGCGTTGATGACTCTTGTTCCCCAGTGTTCTTGTCCGAAAAAGTCCAGCATTTGACTGACGCTCCAGATGGCGGCTAAGGGGTTAGCCAAGCCTTTGCCTGCAATATCCGGAGCACTGCCGTGGATGGGTTCGAACATGCTGGGGAATTTGCGCTCAGGGTTGAGGTTGGCACCGGCAGCCAGCCCCATACCGCCAGCAATAGCTGCGCCTAAATCGGTGAGAATATCGCCAAAGAGGTTACTGGTAACGACAATCTGGAAGCGGGCGGGGGCCTTTACGAAGAACATGCTGGCTGCATCAACCATAAGACTGCTGGTTTGGACTTCTGGATACTCCTTACCTACCTCGGCAAAGATTTCGTTCCAGAAAACCATGGAGTATCCTAAAGCGTTGGCTTTGCTGACATTGGTGAGGGTTTTCTTTTCTTTTTTTGCTAGTTCATAGGCATAGCGGATAACCCGTTCACAGCCCTTTCGGGAAAATACGCCCGTTTGCAGGGCGACTTCCTGTGGGGTACCGGGATAGAGCCGGCAGCCTGCATTAGCGTATTCGCCTTCGCTGTTTTCTCGTACCACAATCATATCGATATCTTTTTCGTGGATATCCTTTAGTGGACAGGGGGCTCCTTTTAATAGTTTTACGGGGCGCAGGTTGATATATTGGTCAAATCCCCTGCGGATTTTCAGCAGCAGGCCTTGGAGCGATACGTCATCGGGAACCCCTGGATAGCCTACGGCTCCTAAATAGATGGCATCAAAATCCTTAAGGACATCCATACCGTTTTCAGGCATCATATGGCCCTTTTGCAGATAATACGCACAACCCCAAGGAAAATCCGTAAACTCCACAGCAAACTTGCCGTCCATTTTTGCAATACCGGTAAGAACCTTTTTACCCTCGGCAATTACATCCGGCCCGATACCATCACCGGCGATTACGGCGATTCTATAAGTATGCATACGATACCTTCTTTCTCTACACAAATCAATACGTTATAATCATTCGCCGGGAGATGGAGGAAAACCTTGTGAGGATTGTAATTTTTCGAGCAGGAGAGGAAGAGGCAAACAGGCGAGAGGCATGCTGCTGGCCTTGTCAAAACGCCGTTGTGCCAGTTTTACCTATGGCAAAACTGGCACAACGGCGTTATAATTGATGAACGAAAGAAATTATGAATGAGGTGTTTTTATGCGTGGGGAACTTACGGAATTGCAGCAACAGATTGTACGTTTTTATCATCATAACCCCTTTGTGGAATATCTTCATATTCAGGTGCAGCCCTTGACCAGTGGTGAGGTTCGATTGGAATTGCCCGTTGATGAAATGCATACGAATCTTTATGGCATTGCCCATGGCGGCGTACTGATGACCATGGCGGACACAGCCATGGGGGCGGCGTGCCTCGCTTGTAACAAGAAAGTGGTTACCATCAGTCTGACCACAGATTTTTTGCATGCCGTGCCACTCACAGCTAAGGTGGTTACTACGGCAAAGGTTCTTCATAATGGTCGTCATACCATGACCTGTGAAAGTGAACTCAAAAGTGAAGATGGTAAAATCTTCGCTAAAGCGCATGGGAATTTCTATGTATTGGGGAAATTTGTGGAAGAGGGGAGCGATGAGGAATGAAAAAAGATTTAACGGAGTTGCTGCGTTTTATCGGGGAATCTCCCACGCCTTATCATACGGTAATGGCAGCAGCTAAGCGGCTGGTAAAGGCGGGATTTGCAGAGTTGGACCTTAGTGAAAACTGGCAGCTGCAACCTGGCGGACGTTATTTTGTCAAAGTTTTTGATTCTACGCTTCTGGCCTTTGCCTTGGGCAAGGGCGATGGCCCTCTGCGGATAGCGGCAGCGCATACGGACTTTCCTTGTTTCCGCCTGAAACCACAGCCGGAAATCGTGAAGGAAGGTTATGGTATTCTCAATGTGGAAAAATATGGCGGCATGATGTTGCGCACCTGGCTGGATAGGCCTTTAGGAGTGGCGGGGAAAGTGGCCCTGCGCACAGCCGACCCCTTTCGTCCCAAGGTACAGTTGGTTGATTTCAGGCGTCCACTGCTCACCATTCCCAGTTTGGCTATTCATATGGACCGGGAAGTAAACGATGAGGGCAAGCTGAATGTTCAAAAGGATATGCTGCCCTTGGCGACCATGGGCGGCGATGATTTGTCAGCAGAATATTTTCACGCATGGCTGGCCGAGGAACTGCATGTTGCTCCGTCGGCAATCCTTTCCTACGAACTTTCCGCATATCCTTGTGAGGAAGGGACTTTTTGCGGTTTACAGGAGGAATTTATCTCTTCTCCCCGCTTGGATAACCTGACTTCGGTAGTGTCTTGTTTGGCGGGAATAAAAAGTATAGACACAGAAAAACTTCAGGGCCTGCGCCTGGCTGCATTCTTTGATAATGAAGAGGTGGGCAGTCAGACAAAGCAGGGGGCAGGCTCGGCGGTTCTCATGCAGGTATTGGAACGGATTTACCTGGCGTGGGGCAAGAGCCGGGAAAAGATGCTCTGCGATATTGCTGGGGGCTTTATGCTGTCTGTGGACGTGGCCCATGCGTTGCACCCAAATTTTGCCGATAAGTGCGATCCCAGTCATAAGCCGGTGCTGGGCGGTGGTGTGGTCCTGAAGCAAGCTGCCAGCCAGAGTTATGCTGGTGATACGGAGGCCGTGGCTATGGTGCGGGGACTTTGTGAAGCCCATGATATTCCCTGGCAGCATTTTGTCAATCGCAGCGACAGCCGGGGAGGCTCTACATTGGGATCGATTGCATCAACCCTTGTTCCCCTGCGGACAATGGATGTTGGGGTACCCCTTTTGGCCATGCATTCTGCGCGGGAAACAATGCATGGTGCTGATCAGGAGGCGTTGGTAAAACTCTTGAAAGAAGTATTTTATTAAAACCATCAAAATCGTCAAAAAATTCCTTGCTTTTTTGGTCGTTTTCGTCGATAATGTAATTAGGAGAAATATCTGTTTGAACTGATTTTTAGTTCATAGACGAAGGAGGAAGATGAACATGGATGTCAACATGATTTCTTCTTTGTCGCAGACTTCAGCAGCGGTGAAGGCCAGCTATACGAAGAGCACCACCACGACGACGAATGAAGCGACAAAGGAAACGACCACCACAACGAATGAGGCGTATTCGCTGGATATTTCTGCGGAAGCACAAAAGGCTTCTACTGCATTGGGCAAACTTACCAGTGAACAGGTAGATGCCTTGCAGGATGGTATCAATAAGAGTTACCAGCTGATGATCAAGACTCTTACTGAGCAGAATGCGAAGCTGCAGGGATATCTTGATGAGGGCATTGGACAGTTGAACTTTGATGGAATCCTTTTTGGTACGGATAAGTTTGCCCTGCCGCCTGTAGGGACTACGCCGGAAGAGGCAGCAGAGGCTGTTGGTGAAGGCGGTGCTTATTCGGTAGATAGTGTGGCAAGTCGTATCATGGATATGGCCGAGGCCATTGCTGGCGGCGATCCTGATAAATTGAAGATGATGCAGGATGCTGTGGAAGAAGGTTTCAATCAGGCTGGATTGGTATGGAAAGATGCCATGGGACAGGATGAAATGCCTCAGATTACCCAGGATACCCGCAATGAGATTGCCAATCGCTTCAATAAGCTCTATGAGCAGCTGGGCGTGACGCAGTCCTCCAAGATGGAAGAATAATGATACAGATAGCGGCTGCTACAGGGAAATAGCAGCCGCTTTTTTGTTGCGCATTTTGTGATTTTTTTTCATTCTCAAGGGTACTTATTTGTGCTATAGTAAGGGAAGTTACGATGTACAGTACTGTTATGATGGAAAGAAGGCAGATTATGAGTATCCGTATCGGTATTTTGGGTTATGGTAATTTAGGCCGGGGCGTAGAATGTGCAGTAAAGGCCAATGATGATCTGGAGTTGGTGGCGGTGTTCACCCGTCGCGATCCATCCAGGTTGCAGATCAAGACGCCTGGGGTTCCTGTGGTCAATGTTTGCGATGTGGAGGCATGGCAGGATAAGGTGGATGTCATGATTATTTGTGGCGGCAGTGCTACGGATCTGCCGATACAGACGCCCCAATATGCAAAACTGTTCAATGTGGTGGATAGTTTTGATACCCATGCACGGATTCCGGAGCATTTTGCCAATGTGGATAAG
Source organism: Selenomonas sp. (assembly GCF_024699275.1). Next base: position 2,205 of record NZ_JAILPX010000155.1, on the reverse strand, counting down.
GCAGCTAAGGAAAATGGACATGTGGGGATTATTTCCGTGGGCTGGGATCCGGGACTGTTCTCTTTGGCTCGGGTATACAGCAATGCCATTTTGCCGAATGGCAAAGATTATACATTTTGGGGGCGGGGTGTTTCCCAAGGCCATTCCGATGCCATTCGCCGCATTGAAGGTGTAGCGGATGCCCGCCAGTATACGGTTCCGGTGGAAAAGGCATTGGCGGCTGTGCGCGCCGGCGAGAATCCGGATTTGACAACCCGTGAAAAACATACCCGTGAATGCTATGTGGTCCTGCAAGAAGGTGCCGATGCGGCTAAGGTTGAGCAGGAAATCAAGACCATGCCGAACTATTTTGATGAATATGATACCACCGTGCACTTCATCAGTCAGGAAGAGCTTGATGCAAATCATAAGGGCTTGCCCCATGGCGGTTCAGTAATTCGTTCCGGCGTTACGGGACATGCTGGAGAAAATAAGCATGTGATTGAATTCAAACTGGATCTGGATTCTAATCCGGAGTTTACAACCAGTGTTCTTGTTTGTTACGCAAGAGCTGCTTATCGTTTGGCAAAAGAAGGTGTTACGGGCTGTAAGACGGTCCTTGATATTGCTCCCAGCTATTTGTCGGCGAAGAGTGATGCGGAATTGCGGGCACATCTTTTGTAATAGACTTTTTAAGGATGTGGTATAAGGTGATGCGTCACTATTAGCAGCCACGCTTTGCTTTATACCGCAAAAACAGCTTTGTTTGCTTTTGTAACGGAAAAATCTCATCATACTGTGTTTCAGCAGTAGATTTTTTGGTTACTGCAGATAAAGCTGTTTTTTTTTATGCTGATTGTTGAAGGCAGCTCATGGGGGTTCCATAAAATTACGATGTCAAGAAGTGGCAAAATAAGTTATAATGGTGATGATAACTGAACATAGAGAGGAGGGGATTTTATGGCGGTTAAGTCACCAACGGCTCCTGTACCGCCTACACCACCATCGGTACCAGGTGTTACCTTGCAGGAAGGGGGATCTGTACAGGAATCCACAGTACCGCAGGATCGACATCAGACCAATGATGAGCGGTTGGAAAATCAGGCGCGGCAGGCAGTGGCCCAAGGGGATGGGGCCTTGTCCAAGACTACACAGTCAAAACCGGATAAGCAGGTGCAGAAATCAGTAGATGCCAGTGGCGGGGCTTCCCAGGAAAGTCAACGAGGACAGACGGTCGTTGTTCCGGCTCAAAATGGGTTGGGACAGGAAAATCCGCAGCAACAAGCTTTGGCAGATGCTAAAGCCGTGCAGACAGAACAAAGAACGCCGGATAATCAGGATACAGGCTGGAATCAATTTGCCTCCCATGGTGCTGTTTTTTGGGGAGCGGTACTTGTTTTTATGGCTGTGGTTGTTTGGTTTGGTATGCGGAAACTGCTGGCTCGGAAAGAGGGGAAGCAGGGGGCCTTGAGTTTTGCGGATATTGATGGTGCGGCAGATCCCGTTCCTTCACAGGGGAAAACTTCTAAATCGACAAAAGTTGAGCGCAAGCAGGAGCAGGTGGAAACATTTGCGGAGTTGCGGGGCTTGACACCGGATGAAGTCTTGACTAAGATTGCCCATGAGGAAGAAGCTGCATTGCGAAAGGAAATGCGTCAGGCAAGGGCAGAAGCTAAGGAACGCTTGCAGAAAGCCGGGCGCATTCCTGTAAATACCAGTCCTCCGCCGCGGGCTGCACAATCCTATCGCAAACAGTTGACGGCAGACCTGCCTCAGGAAAAGGCGAAACCGAAACCGGCAGTTCCTAAACGCCCGCCATTAAAAGAAGAACAGGGGTTTGAGGTGCGGATATGAGAGCTTATGTGGAGAAAAAAATATGCGTAGCCTGTGGAATGTGTGTGGACGCTTGTCCCGAGGTATTTCACTTTGGGGAGGATGGTTTGGCAGAAGGAAAGAAAGAAATACCACAATATATTGTGGATGACGTATGGCAGGCAGCTGAGGATTGTCCCGTAGAGGCGATTTGTCTAAAATAAAATATATTTTCGGAAAAAAGGAAAATATATATACAGGTTTACACATTTGTGCTATAATATAGGTGCAACGCAGAGAGCATGTAAATATACTTCATAGGGGATTATGGGGGGTTGTTTATATGGCTATCAAGAACATAGAGATGGACCGTCGTGACAGCGCGATTTTTCGCAAACAATTAAAACGAGGAGG
>NZ_JAILPX010000146.1 GCF_024699275.1 Selenomonas sp. | reverse complement strand
CAGAAAGGAAAAAGCTATGAAAGAAGTAGTTCGCAGGGAATATTACCTGTTTAGTCCTTGGCTGCGGATCTTTCATTGGATTATGGTGGTATCCATCTGTGTACTGTTTACGACAGGCCTGATGATTACCAGCCCCTGGAGCATCCATTCGTCAGAACCGACAATTTCGGGCATGACGCTGGATAATATCCGCAATATCCATTTTCTCGCAGCCTATCTGTTCAGTGCCTCCTTTATCTTTAAGATTTACGGTTTTATCATCAATCGTGGTGACCGGCTGTTCCCCCATGTTTGGAAGGGATACTTTTACAGCAATACCGTAGATGTGGCACTGCATTATATGTTCTTGAAATATGAGCATGCGTCCTACCTGCGTAATCCGCTGGCACGCTGCTCCTATGCCTTCCTGTATGTGTTGGTGTTTATCGAGATTATCACCGGTTTCGGCATTTACTATATGACGGACCCGTTTGGTATCGGCGGCACGCTCTTTGGCTGGGTTATTCCGCTGCTGGGCGGTGAAATGATGGCACATCTCGTGCATCATTATGTGGCTTGGGGTATTATCCTCTTTGCCATTGGCCATGTTTACATGGTTATCCGTGCAGAATTCATGGAAGGTGAAAGCGAAGTATCCTCCATGTTCTCCGGCAGCAAGATTCTGGCGCATGAGCCGCGTGATGCTGGTCATCTCGATGGCACGCTGAAGTAAGTTTTTGTTACTGACCACTGGGCAATTGTACTAGCGGTTTTGTCTTGTTGATGAAGAAAAGGAGGCTTTGCCCATGTGTAAAGAATGTGGCTGCGGCCATGAGGGGGGCGCAAACACCCGCCTGCAGTTTATCGTGCATGGTTATACTGAGGAGAGTGCTCAGGAAATGGAAAAGGAACTTTTGGGGATGCCCGGAGTTCTGTATGTTCACATCCATGCACATGATGGTGAAACCACGGTGGATTATAACCCGGAAAAGACTAAGCTGGGGGACATCCTGAAGGCTTTTAATGCGCGTGGTTTGGATGCGATTTTGTAATTAGTCGCTGTTTGGAAAACGCCTTCCCTGCCCTTATTAGTGATGGCGGGGAAGGCGTTTTCATTATGTGCCCTCGAGGGGAACGCTCCTCACAGGCGCAGCTTATGGGAAAAGGAAGATTATTATGCATGAAATGGCCATTGCCGAAGGTATTTTGGATATTGCTTTGGATTATGCAAAGCAAAATAATGCCCATAAAATCAACGAAATAGGTTTGCTGATTGGAGAAATGTCTGGTGTGGAAGTTGACTCGCTTAATTTCTCCTTTAATATGCTGACACAGGGAACTATTGCCGAAGGGGCAGAGCTGAAAATCAAGCATGTGCCGCTGATGGGCAAGTGCAGCAAGTGCGGCCGGGAGTTTCATATCGAGCATTATGATTTCTGGTGTCCGGAATGTGAAAATGGGGTGTTGACTACCTTGAGCGGCCGGGAGATGCAGGTGGAATATTTGGAGGTTGACTGATTATGGAGATAAAGGTTATCAAGAATATCCTGGGCGAAAATGACAGACTGGCGGCTGAAAATCAGGCCATGTTTCAGGAAAAAAAAGTCTTTGTGCTGAATTTCATGGGTTCACCGGGAGCAGGTAAGACTTCCGTGCTCGAAAAGACCATGGAACGGCTGAAGGATAAAATCAACATGGCCGTAATTGAAGGTGACCTCTTTACGAGCAAAGATGCAGAGCGCATTGATAAATATGGTGTGCCCGTTATCCAAATCAATACTGCGGGCGGCTGTCACTTGGATGCCAATATGGTGCAGAAAACCATAAAGGAAATGAATCTGGACGACCTGGACCTGCTGGTGGTGGAAAATGTAGGTAATTTGGTCTGCCCTGCCGAATTTCCCGTGGGAGAAGATGCCAGGGCCGTGGTGCTTTCGGTGACGGAAGGTGATGATAAGCCCTTAAAATATCCGCTGATGTTCAAGGAGAGTGAGCTGGCGATTATCAATAAAATTGATTTGGCACCGTACTGTAACTTCAATATGGAGTCGGCCCGGCAGGATATCACCAGCCTCCATCCGGGGATTAAGGTGCTGGAAGTGTCGTGTACTAAAGGCGATGGCCTGGATGATTGGTGCGACTGGCTGCTGGCCAAGGTGGCGGCTAAGAAAGGAAACTAAAGATGGCAGATGTATTTACGCAGGGGGGCACGTCCAGCCTGGATAATGTGCTGTATAGAAATGAAGTTACCATTTTGGGCATTGGCAATGTAATTCTGCGGGATGAGGGCTTTGGTGTCCGGGTGGCCGAGTATCTTGATAAGCACTATGAATTTCCTGAGACGGTGCAGATTGTGGATGGAGGAACCTTGGGCATCGAACTGACGCAGTATGTTACCGGCACAGAAAAGCTGCTGGTTATCGACTCTATCAATGGCGGAGCTGAGCCGGGCACGACCTTTCGCTTCCACAACGATGATGTAATGGAGCATTTTCAAGACAAGCTGTCGGCGCATGAGGTCGGCATTCAGGATGTGCTGGGACTTTTAACGGTTACGGGGCATAAGATTCCCGATGTGGTGGTTATTGGTGCCCAGCCTTATGATGTAGAAGCTGGGGTGGAACTGTCAGAGGGAATGATGGCGTTACTGCCGCAGATGGTGGAACAGGCGCTTACAGAACTCAAAAACTGGGGGATTGAGCCTGTGAAACGTGATAAGGTTGACGATATGGATTACAATAAAGTGGCGGAGGATTTCTCGTCCATAAGATAATGTGTGGTGGCTGGGGGCGGCGGACGTATTGTTCCTGCGCTTTGCCGCTTAGCTAAAATTATATTTTGCCCGATGCCTATGAAAACGCCTAAACTCGCTGCGCTCAGACAGAAGGCATTTTCATAGGCGGCAAATTATAATTTCTTAACGCTAAGGGACAAACGCTCCGGCACAATACGCCCGCCACCCTGCGCCAAGCTAAATTAATTTTTATTTGTCTTGAGGAGTCAGCGAAAGCCTTTCCGTTAAGAACCGGATGAGGTGTTAGGAGGTAATACTATGTGTTTGGCTGTTCCTGCCAAAGTGATTGAAATAAAGGAGGCCATGGGCACCGTGGATATCGCGGGGGTTACGCGTGATGTGAGCCTGATGCTTTTGCCGGACACGCAAATCGGGGATTATGTTCTCGTGCATGCCGGGTTTGCGATGCAGAAAGTGGAAGAAAAGGATGCCCAGGAAACCTATGCGCTGATGGCCGAAATGCGCGGCGCGCCGAGGACGGTGGATAAACTGTGACGGAAACGGGAGAGAAGTTGACCAAAGCTCAGGAACGGGAGTTTGCCCAAGAGCTGGTGGCTAAAATCGGCGAATTGGCGGCTGTTGCTGGCCGTAAACTGCGGTTTATGGAGGTTTGTGGCACGCATACGGTGGCTATTTTCCGGGCGGGCTTGCGGCAGATGCTGCCAGAGTCGGTGGAGTTGGTGTCGGGGCCGGGCTGCCCGGTCTGTGTGACGCCGGACGATTATATGG
>NZ_JAILPX010000114.1 GCF_024699275.1 Selenomonas sp. | reverse complement strand
TTATTCCAGTAAAACAGGCAATACCAAAAGGGTGGCAGAAGCGATTGGCGAAGCGTTGCAGGTAACACCTGTACCCGTGGAGGAAAATCCCTCCCCGGATGATTTTGAGCTCATTGTAGCCGGCTATTGGGTAGACCGGGGTACCGCAGATGGGCAGATGAAAGCCTATCTGCCCAGGATAATCGGGAAAAAAGTCGCCCTGTTTGCTACCTTGGGAGCAGAACCGGATTCAGAACATGCCGCCAAGTGCATGGAAAATGGAGCCGCCCTTTTAGGCACAGGCTCGGAAGTCATAGGGAAATTTATCTGTCAGGGAAAAGTGGCCCCTGAAATGGTGGACATGATGAAAAAGATGTTTCCCGTTGGTCATCCTCATGCCATGACGCCGGAACGGCTGGCTAGAATTGACCGAGCAGCCAGTCATCCGGATAAAGAGGATTTACAGGCCGCACAGAATTATTTTCGGCAGCTTTGTTTAGGTGACATGTGATGGAAACGACAATAAGACAGGAAGAACTAACGAGTGTTCATCCACGAAGACGTCAACGATTGTTGGCGTTAGGTTTTGGCGTACTGGTACTTCTCTTAGCAATAACCGTAAGCATCTGCCAGGGGGTAGTGGTTTTTTCCCCCGAACAGGTGATGCAGGTGCTGGCAGAGGGGGGAAGTAACGAAAATTACAATATCTTGTATCATATTCGTCTGCCGCGTCTGCTTACCGGTGTCTTGACGGGAATTAATCTGGCTTTGGCTGGCTGTATTTTGCAGGGAATTCTGCGTAATCCGCTGGCTGATCCGGGGATTATCGGCGTATCTGCAGGCGCTGGACTGGCGGCGATGATTGTTATGATTATGTTTCCAGAGAGTACCGTTTTGGTGCCGCTGGTAGCTTTTGCTGGGGCAATGGCTTCTGTGATGTTGGTTTTTTCATTGTCTTGGGAAAATGGTGTTCAGCCATTGCGTATGGTATTGGCTGGTGTTGCGGTAGCCGCTTTTTTTGGTGGTGCGATGACCGCCTTGATGGTATTTTACTCGGACAGAGTACAAGGGACAGTAAATTGGATGGCTGGAGGTTTTGCCGGGCGCAGCTGGCATCATGTCTACATGGTACTGCCCTATACGCTGTTGGGGTTAGCGGGAACGTTTATGGGCAGCCGTTGGCTGAATGCTTTGCAGATGGGAGAGGATACGGCCAGAAGTCTGGGGGTACGGGTAGAACGGGTACGTCTTTATCTGCTGTTACTGGCTGCGCTATTGGCAGCTTCTGCCGTAAGTGCAGCCGGTATGCTGGGCTTTGTTGGTTTGATTATCCCTCATATGGTAAGGCTGGTGACAGGGTCGGACTTTGATTATCTGCTGCCCGCCGCGGCGCTTTGGGGAGCAGCACTGGTGACCGGGGCTGATGTGGCAGCCCGTGTTATGTTTGCTCCTGTGGAAATTCCTGTGGGCGTCTTTATGTCCTTTATCGGTGCGCCATTCTTCCTTTATCTGTTGCGGCAGGGAATGAAAAGGAGGCAATGACATGTCAAAAAGTGAAGAAGTTATTCTTCAAGGGGAGGATTTGCGATTGGAGTACGGCCGGAACGTCGTGGCAGAGCATTTGGACCTATCGGTTAGACGAGCAGAAATCACGGCTATTATCGGACCTAATGGCTCAGGTAAATCGACACTGTTGAAAGCTTTGGCTAGACTTTTGCCTCCGGCAGCAGGGCGGCTGACATTTATGGGAAATGATTTATGGCAGCTGCCGGAAAAACAGGTAGCGCAAAAAATTGCGTTCATGCCTCAAAGTGCTGCGTTGCCAGCAGATTTGACCGTGACAGAGGTGGTGAAGATGGGCAGACTGCCTCATCGCAGTTTCTGGAGTTCTTTTCAAGCGGAAGATGAGGCAGTCTGTAAGGAAGTTCTGGATAGAACAGGACTAGCAGACCTGGCGCAACGTCCTATGTGCTCGCTGTCCGGCGGAGAGCGGCAACGGGCGCGACTGGCCTTAGCATTGGCGCAGCAACCGCAAGTTTTGCTGCTGGATGAGCCGACGACTTATTTAGATATCCGCCATCAACTGGAACTGATGGATATTGTGCAGCATTTGCATCAGCAGCTGGGGCTTACGGTGTTAATGGTTCTTCATGACCTTAATCAAGCGGCGCGGTACAGCCAGCGGCTGGTGGCAATGAAACGTGGACGAATCATTGCCGACGGTGCGGTGCAAGAGGTATTTAACAGTCGGCTGCTGCGGGATTTATACGGTGTCGAAAATGAAATTAAGACAGTGGAGGTTCGGGGGCGGATGGAGAACATCTTTTTCCCTGCAGCTGTCTGTGGAGAGATATAAATGTCAATTGTCATTGAGAATGTGTATTGTTCTCGTAGTAACCACACAATCCTGCATGATGTTTCCCTGCAGATAAACAAGGGGGAAGTAATGGGCCTGTTGGGGCCGAATGGTGCAGGAAAAACAACATTGATTCGTCTTATCGCTGGTTTGGCCCGCCCAGACAGCGGCAGAATTTTGGTGGCGGGGGAAAATACTGCGGGGCGCAGTAAGCATTTTCGACGGCTGTTGGGGCTTGTACCGCAGGAAAATAATTTTGAAAGTGAACTGACCGTTGAAGAAAGTATGATATGTTATGCCCGTCTTTATGGTGTGTCCAATCCTAGACAGCAGGTGGCAGCTGTCTGTGACAGGCTGCAAATTGGAGAGTGGCGGAAAAATTTGCCGGATAAGCTGTCTGGTGGGATGAAGCGTCGCGCGATGATTGCCCGTGCCATGCTGCCGGAACCGGAGATTCTGTTGTTGGATGAACCCAGCGTAGGCCTTGACCCGGATATGCGGCAGGAGATTTGGCAGCTATTGCGTGTTTTACAGGAGGTGGGTAAAACGGTACTATTGACCACCCACTATATGGAAGAAGCAGAGGCTTTGTGTGACCGTATTGCTTTCCTGCGTGGTGGGAGATTGCTTTATACAGGCACCTGCAAGGGGTTAGGAAGGTATATATCTCCTGAGAGAAGCATGACGCTGGAAGATGCTTTTGTAGAATTATCTCATGGCCCGCTGATACAGGAGGTGAGCTGATGTTTGCAGGCTTTACCGCAGTGTTTTACCGCGAAATGAAAATGTTGGTACGCCGTATCGGTGGATTGGGATACTTGTTTTCAGGCTTGTTGTTTCCCATGATTTATTTGCTGGCCTTTGGCTGGGGACTGGGGGAGCGTGTGGATGTTGCAGGCGGTTACTTTGCCTATCTGGCTAAGGGGATGCTGGCCATTACCGTGATGATGAACGGTTTTCAGCAGACGGCGCTCTCTGTCAGTGCAGCTAGATTTTATTATCGTAACTTTGTTACCTTGCGGCTTAGCCCTATTAGTGATAATGCGTTGGTATTTGGTATCGCTCTGGCAGGAATGGTGCGGGCGCTGGCGGCAGCAATGGTGATTTTCCTGACGGCCCGCTTTATTCTTGGGGTAGAAATTTTGTCATGGCCGGGTGCCGTGGGGCTTGTTCTTACGGCATTTGCCTTTGCAGCCTTTGGAGTGGCCGTGGGACTCTCCATCAAGGGACAGGAACAGTTTTCCATTATCATCAATTTTTTTATCACGCCGATGACATTTTTCTGTGGTTCCTTTTTTCCCATTGTCAATTTACCGACGTTCGTGCGTCAGCTCGTACAATATTTGCCGCTGTCCCTAACCAATCAGCTGCTGCAGGCCAATCATTTTGCATATGATACCTGGGGAATAGCTTTGGAGCTGCTGACGATTACCCTAATTGTTTACGCATATGGTGTTTACCGTGTACGGAATTATCGTGAATTTTAGCAATACGGCTTTGGTAGACAAGGCCTTGCAATAGTTGTATCCAGTTGAAGATTTTTAGAGAAAGAGGATGTACATGATTAGAAAACTTGCCAAGAAGAAACAGACTTTACTTGCCGC
>NZ_JAILPX010000073.1 GCF_024699275.1 Selenomonas sp. | reverse complement strand
ATGCGGTCTTTATCCACATTCTCCTGGGTAGAGAGGAAATCCACCGCCGCTGAAAAATCTTCGGTGTTGATGTCCGGCGAAGCCACATAGCGGGGCTGGCCGCCGCTTTCCCCGGTAAATGACGGGTCAAAGGCAATGGTCAGATACCCTCGCTCCGCCATTTCCTGGGCATAAAGGCCGGAGGACTGCTCCTTGACGGCACCAAAGGGACCGCTGACCGCGATGGCGGGCAGCTTGCCTTTGCTATTCCGGGGCACATACATATCCGCCGCCAGCGTAATGCCATAGCGGTTCACAAAGGTCACCTTGCGGTGCTCAACCTTGTTGCTCTTGGGGAATACCTTGTCCCACTCCTGGGTGAGCTGCAATTTTTCGGCCTTAATCATCCTGTCGCTTTTGACCTCTGCACTCTTCATGCCTGCCGCTCCTTTATCTGCCGCCTGTGCGCCGTTTCCCATAAGGCCAAAGGACAGCACCCCAGCCATAACCGCCGTAAGCATCATCGTCTGCTTTTTGCCCATAAGTATTTTCATAGCCATTTCCTTTCTTTATCGCATTTCATTCACATCTTTCCTTAACTGATTTCATTATAATGGCTATGCTTTTACTTTACCAATACTTATATGTAATGCGTTTCTATGCTTTTTTGTAATGCGTCTCCGTCAGTTTCTCCAAATGTGCCGCGACGGGTTCAAGAACGGTCAGGACATCATCTATCGCGGCGCACAGTACAGAAGGATTCGGCAAATGTGACAATTTTGTAATACCACCAAGCCGCTGACAGAAAACCGATTAAATCAACATCACAATGCTGATTTAATCGGTTTTTGTGTAAGGTATTTTATAATCCCAGCAAATACACCGGATACATCCATGCGGCTTCATTTATAGGGCGGATTTTTTCGCAGGTGTCGATAACCAACCCCGGTTGGATATCCTGTTTGTATTTTTGCAGGACAGAGAAGTTTTTGGTAGGCTGGCTGGGGGCAATACCTTTTTTGATTTCGATGGGATAGATTTTGCCTTGCTCAGCATAGATGAGATCGACTTCTTTCTGGTCAATATCCCGGTAATAAAAGAGAAACGATTTGGGGTCAAGGTTATGGGCATATGCATTCTTGATGAGTTCGCTGACCACATAGGTTTCAAAGAATGCCCCGCTCATAGCACAGTTTTCCAGCATTTCCGCATTGGGCCACTTGCAAAGATAGGAGCACAGGCCTGTATCAAGGAAATAGATCTTGGGCGCTTTGATAATGCGTTTGGAAATTTTGGCCATGTACGGCTGCAGTAGATAGATAATCCCGGAGGTTTCCAGCACGGAAATCCATTTCTTGCAGGTACGGGTGTCAATGCCGACGGCATTGGCCAACTCGCCCACATGAAATTCCTGGGCGGTGCGCAAAGCCAGCAAAGAGATAAAGTTACGGAACGCCAGCTCACTGTCCGCAGAAATCAGCTTGCGGACATCCTTTTCGATATAAGTATTGACGTAGGATTTGAAGTAAGTATCCCTGTCGGCGATATTGGTGCAGATATCCGGCATACCACCAGTAAAGATATCGGCAAATATCTCCTTGCGAGAACGATATGGCAGTTTTAATTCTTTTTCCCGTTTTAACAGCGTGGCGATCTCTGGGCGAAAGAGATTGCCGGCTGCATTTACTTTCTCTCCTTGGGAGAAGGAAGTCATTTCCAGTACGCCGCAGCGGCCAGCCAAAGAATCCGATATGCCCTGTTGCAGTTCAAAACGATTGGAGCCGGTAAGGATATACATCAGCTGGCGCGGTTCACCGCTATCCAGCCATTGCAGGCGGGCTTCATCAATGCGCTTCTTTATCTCGTCCAGAAGCAAGGGCGCCTTTTGAATCTCGTCAATGATAAGCGGCCAATCGTAGGTTTCCAGAAAAAGTTTCGGATTATTAAGGGCTAAAGCACGATCATCTAAGTCATCAAGGGTCACTTTTGTATATTTCTGCCCAAATATATGCTGTATTGTGGTGGACTTGCCTACCTGACGTGCACCATAGATGACGATACAAGGAAAAGACTGGCCCAACTTGAGAATAGCCTCTTCTATTGTGCGCTTTACATACATTTATACCCCAACTTTCGATTAAATCAGCATTGCGATGCTTGTTTAATCGAAGTATAACAAAAAAATCCGATTAAATCAACATCACGATGCTGATTTAATCGAGTGCAAAGTGTACTACCACAGCAGCAACTGATATGCCCATGGAGCTAATATAAGAAAAGCCAGCCATGAATCAGACTTATCCTTGATTTATGGCTGGCTCTTTTTAGTTTCCGCACTTACCGCAATGGCTGCATCCATTGCATATCAACCTGCTGCCGCAGGCATAGCAATGGGGACCGTCATAGACTGCTCTATAGCAATCATCTGGCGTTACCGGAATGCCAATGGCATACCGCAGGTCAAAATGCATGGGATTGCCCTTGAAATTCAAACCTGCCTTAAAGGCCTGCTCCGCCTGCTTCTGCTTGCTGTTCAAACGATAATGCTTGCCGTCTTTAATGAAATGCGAACCTATTTCGATGAAGGAAAAGGATACATTGGCTGCCTGGCACTCCTCATGCAAAGCCAGAACCCAATCATAATTGCAGGGCCGTGACCCTTCATAGTTCTCGCCGCCGCAGATAACCTGCTCGATGAAGCCTTCCTCCAGATAGGGCTTCAGGCTTACGGCGCCAATCAAGGGAGCACACATAACACCTTTGTGCTTGAAGGGCAAATCCCTAAGCAGCGGCAGCCTGCTATCGGCCATTTTCTGATTCTCGCAGGTGACATTGAACCAGATATTCTCCCAGCCGCTGCCAAAGTCCCGGGGCAGACAGTCCGCCACCCGTTCCGGTCTCTTGGTCAGCAGATAGAAAATGACATCCGGCCTCTGCCGCATGATTTCCCAGGCCTCTTCCCGCCACTTATCCGCCTCTTCCAGAAAAAAGTCCGAAGTCATGCACACGCGGATAAGCTCACCGCTCTTTACCTTATAGCTGCCGTAACGGTCCTTCTGCAGGGGATAGGCAAAATTTTCCGTGCGATAAATGAAAGCGCCATCTTTGCCTCTTTGCTTATCCAACGTATACATATAGCAGTTAGCACAGCCAGGGCTGATTTTCCTGCAGCCATGCCATGGATTCCAGATGTCATGCATACTTTCTCACTCTGCTGCTTCTTTAGCCTCGATAGACGCCAATAAATCTGCAATGGTAACTTTCTTGAAATCGGCCAGCATATGCTGTCTGACCTCTTCAAGCCTGTCACCTAGCACCCCATGGATATTTCTGCCCACTGGGCACTTTGGATTGGGATTCGCCTGAAAATGAAATAAATCCTCGTCCTCTTCCACAGCCTGGAAGACATCCCACAAGGTGATGTCTTGCGGGCTTTTGGTGAGTTTGGCCCCACCGACACCTGCTGCCACATCCACCAATCCGGCAGCTTTGAGCTGGCCCAATGTTTTCCGGATAATGACCGGGTTGACATTGACACTGCTGGCCAAAAAGGTGGAAGTAGCCTTGTACTCATCTTTGAACCTTTCAATACAAAGCAATATATGCGTTGCTACCGGCAGACGAAACGAAAACTGCATGAAAAAACCTCCGTTATGTAGTCGTTGTACCATACGATATTACATCATCTATAAAATGTCAACCAAAATCCCCCATCAGCCTATGGCAATGAGGAAATCATGTGCCGCAAGATTTTTCATTGTAACCATTGACATTACACCATCACAATGCTATTATCTTATTGTAACCGATATCATTACAACACAAACTCATTGGAGGAAAATCAAATGGCAAATTTCAACAAAACCAGTGTAGCAAGCGATGCAAGAACTGAGCTGCATGACAAATTGAATCTTACGGGGGCAGATATCAGCGTCAACAACCTGCCCGCTGGAGCCGGTGTTCCCTTTGTGCACTACCACAAGAAAAATGAGGAAATCTACTTCGTTATCTCAGGCAAAGGTCAGGCCGTCATTGACGACGAGACTGTAGAGCTGGCTGCTGGTGACTGGCTGCGTGTCGCTCCCATAGCCCGTCGTCAGTTCTCCGCCGCCAAGGACGAAGGCATCAGCTTCATCTGCATTCAGGTGCGGGAAAACTCCCTGGAGGAATACACCGCAGACGATGCTGTAGTAGAACAGTAATATTTCATAATTAGGAGGCCTGTTGCTAATCACTGCAACCCCTGTCGTGCGAAACGGCAAAGACTCCACCTTGGGCTATGAGCCGGATATTTGGAAGGGCTGGCAATAATGGCCCTGGGCCAAGGTTGCA
>NZ_JAILPX010000067.1 GCF_024699275.1 Selenomonas sp. | reverse complement strand
CGGTGGTCATACTGCCAGCGGCTATTGGATTGGCGCTGACCGGTCAACGACCCTGCCGGGACTCTTTGCGGCGGGGGATGTGGCGGGCGGCTGTCCGCAAAAGTATGTGACGGGGGCTTTTGTCGAAGGTGAGATTGCTGCTGAATCAGCGGCAAGATTTGCGGCTAAGCCGGCAACGAAATTGGATTTAGTTCGCATAAAAGATACGATTATCAAGCAGGTGCAGCATTTTAGCGGCACAGCGACAGAGAGCGCCTATACGGCCGAAAGTTTGGAAGAAGCCATGCAGCAGGCCATGGATGAATATGCCGGCGGCATTAAGACCCATTACGGTTATAGCGAAAGTTCCTTAAAGATTGCCGCCAAGCATATCGAGCGTCTGCAAAGTCTTAGCGGCAGCCTGCGGGCGGCAGATGCCTATGGGTTATTAAAAATTTTTGAACTGCGGGAACAGCTGCTCGTCTGCCAGGCGCTTTTGGCGCATCTGGCAGCGCGCAAGGAAACCCGCTGGCCGGGCTTTGCCGAGCACTTGGATTATCCGGAGATGCGCGATGAGTTCAAGGTGTTTATCAATTCGCGGTTGGAAGAAGGGCAGATTCAGATTATCCGCCGTCCGTTGAACGTGACGGCAAAGGAGGCGGTCGGATGAGTATCGCCATCGAGAAAAATAAATGTGTAGGCTGTGGCCTGTGCACCGAGGTATGTCCGGGAAATCTTCTGCAGTTGCGTGCAGGGAAAGCCGCTATCCGTGATGTGCGGGACTGCTGGGGTTGTACTGCCTGTGTCAAGGAATGTCCGCGAAAGGCCATTTACTATTATCTGGCGGCGGATTTGGGCGGCCGCGGCGGGCGGCTCTATGCAGAGAATACGGAAAAAGAAATCAAATGGCAGATGCAGTGGCCGGACGGCAGTCAGGAGGAAATCGTCACGGTCAAGCAGGAAGCCAATCAATATTAGCTAAACGGGGGAGCGTTATGGTACAAGCAATGGAAACAGCAGATAAATTAGACAAGCTGGAAGCAGAAAACATTTATATTTTACGGGAAGCCTACAAGAAATTGGGCAAGCTGGGCATGCTATGGTCCATCGGCAAGGATTCGACGGTGTTACTTTGGCTAGCGAAAAAAGCCTTTTATGGCCATTGCCCCTTTCCCTTTATCCATGTGGATACCAAGCACAAGATTCCGGAAATGATTGCTTACCGTGACCGGGTGGCCAAGGAACTCAATCTGGATCTGATTGTCCATACCAATCAGGCGGCTATCGACGCCGGCATGGGGCCGGACAAAGGGCGGCTGGCCTGTTGTCAGGCATTAAAGACCGAGGGGCTCAAGCAGGTGGTCAAGGAATACGGCTTTGATGGGCTGATTGTCGGCGTGCGTCGCGATGAGGAAGGTTCCCGTTCCAAGGAGCGCGTATTCAGCGAGCGCAAGGAGGACGATGCCTGGGATTATGCCCATCAGCCGCCGGAACTTTGGGACCAGTTCAAGACGGATTTTCCCAAGGGACATCATATTCGCGTGCATCCACTGCTGGCGTGGAATGAACTGGATATTTGGGAGTACATCCGCCGGGAAAATATTCCCATCATCGACCTGTACTTTGCTAAGAACGGCAAGCGTTATCGCTCCTTGGGCTGTGCTTGCTGCACGGGGCAGATTGAGTCGGAGGCGGACACGCTGGACAAAATCATCGAGGAATTAAAGCATACGACCACCAGTGAACGGGCCGGGCGCAAGCAGGACCAGGAGGATTCCTATGCGATGCAGAAACTGCGGAAAGAGGGGTATATGTAATGGGAAAAGAATTGGAGAAGAAAGAAGCGGGGCTGAGTATCGTTGTCGTGGGGCATGTCGACCATGGCAAATCCACGGTAATCGGCCGCCTGCTTTACGATACGGATTCCCTGCCGCAGGGGGCCATTGACAAGGTGGAAAAAATCGCCCACGATACAGGTAAACCCTTTGAATACGCATATCTGCTCGATGCCTTCGAGGAAGAGCAACAACAGGGTATCACCATAGATACCACCCGCATTCAGTTTACAACCCAAAAGCGGGATTATGTAATCATCGATGCACCCGGGCACAAGGAATTCTTAAAGAATATGATTTCCGGGGCTGCCGGAGCCGAAGCAGCACTCTTAATCGTAGACGGTAAACAGGGCGTGCAGGAACAGAGCCGACGTCATGCCTATATGCTCAGTATGTTAGGGATTAAAAAGGTCTATGTCCTGGTCAACAAGATGGATTTGGCAGGCTATGCCGAAACGGCCTTTGTGAAAATCAAGCATGATATGGGGGCCTTTTTAGCTGAGTTGGGCATTTATCCGCTGAAATATATTCCTGTGTCCGGCCTGCAGGGGGATAACATCGCCGGCAAATCGGTCAATATGCCCTGGTACAGTGGGGAAACCTTGTTGGAAGCCCTTGATTTGATTGAAGGCGAGCAGGCGGCCGCGGATAAATCTCTGCGTCTGCCCATTCAGGATGTGTATAAATTCGATTCCCGCCGCATCATTGCCGGACGGATTGAAGCCGGTCAGCTGGCAGTTGGGGATGAAATTGCCATCTACCCCGGTGGCCGCAAGACCAGGGTTACGGCTTTTCCTTACTGGCAGTCCAGGGATAAGGTTACGCAGGTAGCTGTTGGTGCCTCCACAGGCATACAGGTGGCCGATGAATTCTTCAATCAGCGGGGCGAAATCATCACTCGGGCTGGTGATGTGCCGCCGCTTACGGGAAAGCGTGTCCGGGTATCGCTTTTTTGGCTGGGGAAAAAGCCCTTACAGCTCAATCGCCGCTACAAACTCAAGCTGGCCACGCAGGAAGTGGAAGCGCAGGTGGAAAGCATTGAGAAAATCATTGATGCGTCCAGCCTTGATCAGCGGGCGGCTGAAGAAGTGCGGGAAATCCGGCTGAACGATGTGGCAGAGGTCATCTTGAAACTCAAAGAGGAAATTGCCTTTGATAAATTTCAGGACTATCAGGCCACGGGGCGTTTTGTGCTGGTGGATGGCTATGATGTGGCCGGTGGCGGCATCGTGCTGGACAATGAAAACATCAATGCAGGAGAATTCTCGCAAAGGGCTGTGCGCTATATCATGAGCCATCTGCCGCAGAATGGCGAGCTCATTGTCGTGGTAAAAGAGGGCGAAATCGTGCGCTTGGAACGCACTGAACGGGAGATCTTCAGCGGCATAGACGGTGAAGGTATTTAAGGATATAATTATAGTAAAATATTTTATGGAGAGCGATACTATGGCATACGACTATAAGGAGCTGAAGGCTCACGGCTTTATGCAGCAGAAACAACCTGGCTGTTTTTCCATGCGCTTAAAGAGCGTGGGCGGCAAGTTTACCGTTGCTCAGTTGCAGACGGTGCAGGAAGTGGCGGAAAAATTTGGCGAAGGCTATGTACATTTGACTTCCCGCCAGGGCATTGAGATTCCCTTTATCAAGGAGCAGGATATCGAGGAAGTGAAAAAGGCTTTGGCAGCTGGTGGCCTGGCTACGGGTTTTTGCGGTGCACAGGTGCGTACCATTACGGCCTGTCAGGGCAGTGCCATCTGCCGCTCAGGCCTTATCGATACCGCAAGGCTGGCAGAGGAATTTGCAGAGCGTTACGCGGGCAAAATGCTGCCGCATAAGTTCAAGGTGGGCTTTACGGGCTGTCATAACAACTGCCTGAAGACCGAGGAAAACGATATCGGCATCAAAGGCGGCGTAAAGCCCGTTTGGCAGAAGGATAAGTGCAAGCTCTGTGGTGCCTGCGTAAAAATCTGCCCGCGCGGGGCTTTATCCATTGACCGCGAAAAGGGCAAAATCCTTTGGGACAGAAAGAAATGCTATTTCTGTGGCAAATGCACCAAGGGCTGCAAGTTTGAAGCTTTCGAGAAAAAGACCGGCTTTGTCGTGTCTTTTGGTGGGCTTTACGGCAACCGCATTGCCATCGGCAAGAAGATTGTGCCGCTGATTTACGGTGAGGACAAACTGCGCAAGGCCCTCGATGCGGCATTGGATTACTTTGAACAGCATGCCAATAAGGGTGAACGCTTCCGCAATATGCTCGACCGGATTGGCTGGGAGGAGTTTACGCAGATAATCCGCGAGAGTCAAAAATAATTTCTCGAAAAACTATTGACATACTAGGTGTAATATTGTAACATATAGACATGCCAAAAACATTTGGCACATAAACGAAAAAGAGAAAAGAACTGACCAAAAGAATTGGAGGTTCCAGAAG
>NZ_JAILPX010000062.1 GCF_024699275.1 Selenomonas sp. | reverse complement strand
GAAAGGTGCGGTAAGAGCGCACCAGCAGTCAGGTGACTGGCTGGCTTGGGTAAACCCCACACGGAGCAAGACCAAATAGGGAAGGGATGATGCGGCCCGCGGAACCTTCCGGGTTGAGTCGCTTGAGCCGGCAGGCAACTGTCGTGCCTAGATAAATGATTGTCACCTCCGCATCGCGGATGGAACAAAACTCGGCTTATTGATTGCTTATTCAACCTTTAATGAAAATAAGTTGGCTGTCGTAAAAGACAGCCACTTTTCATGTCAGCATGAATTCTGAAAAGAAACTGAAAATTGGTTAGAGTTTCACAAAGAAAGATTCATGGTGAACATTAAAACAGGAATACGGCGACTTTTGTCGTATTATAAATTATGGGTCTAGAAAAAAATCATAGGATTAAGCTGAATCCAACCCAGGAGCGGGGGAACCAAGTTTTTGGGGCGAACTTCATGATTACATTATTTGACAGTGTAAGGAATGGAGCGGGTGGTCTTCTCTACCCGAGCCCGGCAGCTAACCTCGTAAGCGAACAGAGAGAGGAGTTGGCTTTTTTGTTCAAAAAAGCAACGAAGCGTGTATTTGCGCTGTCCATGATCCTTATGTCCATGTTTTCTGTGTGTAGTGCGTCTGCATTCCGCGTAGGAGATCAGGGCACTGAAGTAGCCGAGATACAAGGACAGTTGGTCCGCCTTGGTTATGATGTATCAGCTGATGGGGATTTCGGTCCGGCAACGGCTGAGGCAGTAAAGGTATTTCAGTCTTCCCACGGGATGGCTGCAGATGGACAGGTAGGGCCGTCCACTTATACGGCACTTCTTGGCAAATCCATGCCGGTGGTATCTCATGGCAGCAATTACATCAACCGCACCATTATTTCGGAATCCATGCAGTACCTGGGTGTACCGTATGTATTCGGTGGCACCAGCCCCAGTGGTTTTGATTGCTCTGGCTATGTGCAGTATGTTTTTGCGCATGCTGGCGTTTCGCTGCCTCGTACGGCAGATGTCCAGTATGAGATGGGTTCGCCTACTGGTGAGCCTATGCCGGGAGATTTGGTATTCTTTTCGACGTATTGTCCAGGGGTGTCCCATGTGGGCATTTATCTTGGTAATCGTCAATTCATTCATGCATCCTCCAGTGTCGGGGTTAGCGTAGCTTCTTTAGACAGTTCCTATTGGGGCAGCTGCTACGTTGGTGCCCGCCGGGTGATGTGATGTTCTTTTAGGGAGAGGCGTGGCCTCTCCTCTTTTTCTATAATGAGGTACAAAAATGGGTGATTTGTTTATCATATTGTTGATCTTTTTGGTTTGTGCTTATGCTGGTTGGGAAGAAATGTTTGATGATTGAGAAGATTATTTTATACTTTTGGCAGGATTTTGTCCTGGGTTAGCGAAATCTACATGATAGAGAATCCTGTAATCATTGATGCAGGTTAAGCTAAATTACAAGTGATAGGAGTGACCACAATGGCAAAAGTGAGAATTCTCAACATGATGTTCTATGGTTTCCATGGTGTTTATGAGTATGAACGTGAACAGGGACAGAAATTCTACATTGATGTGGAAATCGAAACCCAGGATGATACTCTGGTAGAGACAGATGAACTGAAAGACGGCGTTGATACGGCGGCTGTCTACGATATCGTTAAGGATATTACGGAAAATAAGCGCTATACCATGCTGGGGTCTCTGTCTGCTGCCATTGGGGATAAGCTGTTGGCTAAATATCCGCATTTCAAGACGGCCATGGCGCGCATCCGTAAACCGTCTGTACCGATTTCCGGTCCCATTGACTATGTTGAAGTTGAAGTGGTCCGTCATCAGAAATAATAAGATGAGAAGAGGTCATCAGTCTGTTTTTCAGCTGATGGCCTTGTTTTTATGTTGCGATTGCCAAAAAGAGGCATCTTCTATATAATGAATATAGCGTTTTAGGAAAGAAAGGATGCAGATAGAATGGCAGCAGACAAAGATAAAGTTGGACGGATTACGGAAGAAGACAGCAAGAAAACGGCCCTGGCCAATGCCTTGAAAAAGATTGAGAAGGACTTTGGCAAGGGTTCGATTATGCGCCTGGGAGATGCCCGTGCCCAGATGAATGTGGCGGTTATTCCTACGGGAATCTTGCCCATCGATATTGCGCTGGGAACAGGCGGTATTCCCCGGGGGCGTATTATTGAGATTTATGGTCCGGAATCTTCTGGTAAAACCACAGTTACGCTGCATATGATTGCAGAAGCTCAGAAAAATGGCGGCATTGCCGCTTTTATTGATGCAGAACATGCATTGGACCCGGTATATGCGCAGAAATTGGGCGTTGATATTGATGAATTGCTGATTTCTCAGCCGGATACCGGAGAACAGGCGTTGGATATCGTAGATGCCCTGGTACGCAGCGGTGCCATTGATATTATCGTGGTGGACTCCGTTGCAGCGCTTGTTCCTAAGGCTGAAATTGATGGGGAAATGGGCGATAGCCATGTGGGCCTTCATGCCCGTCTCATGAGTCAGGCCATGCGTAAACTGACCGGTGTAATCAATAAATCCCAGACTGTGGCTATTTTCATCAACCAGATTCGTGAGAAGGTTGGTGTAACGTATGGCAATCCGGAGGTTACTACCGGTGGCCGTGCATTGAAGTTCTATTCTTCTGTGCGGATGGAAGTGCGCAAAGGGGAAAAGATTACCCAGGGCTCGGATGTGGTAGGTAACCGTACCAAGGTCAAAATCGTGAAAAATAAGATTGCTCCACCCTTTAAGACGGCAGAATTTGATATTATGTATGGTGAAGGCGTTTCCCGTCTGGGGACTCTGATTGACATGGGCGTGGAATTGGAAATCGTGGATAAGAGCGGTGCTTGGTATTCCTATGAGGGAAATCGTTTAGGACAGGGCAAGGAAAAGGCTAAGGTGGCCTTGGAAGAGAACCCGGCGCTGGTGGAAGAAATCGAGCACAAGGTTCGGGAAAAACTGGCGGTGGATAACGAGGCCATGGCAAAAGAAGCCCCAGCCACTGACGAAGAAATGGATGAGGATTAATCCATGTGGGGAAACCAAGGTTCAGGGCAGGTAAGGCGTAAGCCGACTAAACCAGCACTGGTGGCCGCTGTGGATATGCTGGCCCGTCAGGAGTATAGTGAGAACCGGTTGTTTGAAAAACTCATGGTCAAAGGCTATGAGGAAGAGGAAACGGCTGCAGCCATTGCACGGCTGCAGGAGAAACATTATTTGAATGATGCGGAATCCTGCCCCCGGCGGTTTCAGTATCTTTATACGGACAGCAGTTACTCTGTGCGGCAGATTTGCGAAAAGCTGAAACAGAGAGGATATCCTTCTGCACTGGTTAAATCCTGCATACCGGAAGATCGGGAAGCGGTCAATGAACGGGAGTACGAAAAGGCTCTGCGGGTATTGGAGAGCAAGTATAAGCGCAGCCAGGATAAGCAGAAACTGCTGGCTGCCCTGTTTCGCCGCGGATATTACAGTTCGGCTATCTATCGGGCTGTCCAGTCGTTCCTGTCGGATGAAGAATAATAATAAATGAAATGAGACCGTTGTACAAAGAAAAGTACAACGGTCTCATTTGTCGTGCTCTATATGCAGGGAATTAGTTTTCGCCTTTTTCAACAGGGGAAAGTTTTGCGCAAGCAGCAACAATACGATCGATGAAGTCATATTCCATAGAAGTAGCTTCGAAAGCTTCAGCGAATTCACGGCTGCCCAGTTTCTGATCCAGAATCTTTTCGCAATCGCGCATAGTATCTATTCACCTCCCAATTTATAGTACATCTTAGTACCTGATAACAGAAATATATTATAGCAGGTACTAAAAAAAATGCAAGGCTTTTTATAAAAAAATATTATACAAACTCCCTATGATATATAAAAAATATTAATAAAAAAGCGCCCCGTAAGGCGCTTTGGGTTTAGGCAAGATACATGCTTTCGCTGATGGAATTAGCCAGTTCCTCTTCATTCATATCCTTGGTGTCCTTCGGAGCAGCCTCGTAAGCATCCATGCGTTTCTTGATGAACTGGGTGTCGATGTTGCCCGTGCGGAAATAGGTATCTTTGAGGATTTTCTTATGGAGGGATACGGTGGTCTTTACACCATCGATACGGAATTCTTTGAGCGCTCGTTCCATAATCTTGATGGCATCCCCACGGGTGCGTCCATGTACGATTATTTTGGCAATCATGGAATCGTAGTAGGGTTCGATGGATAAGCCGGCCGTTACTCCGGAATCGAAGCGAACACGGGGGCCGCTGGGTTCATGCAAGAAGGTAATCTGTCCAGGACAGGGCATGAAATTATTTTCCGGGTCTTCAGCGTTGATGCGGCATTCGATGGCATGACCTGTGAAGTTCACATCATCCTGCGTAATCTCCAGGGCTTCTCCTGCAGCAATACGGATTTGGGTACGTACCAGGTCAATGCCGGTAACTGCTTCGGTAATGCCGTGTTCCACCTGAATACGGGGATTGATTTCCATGAAGTAGAACTCGTTGTTGGAAAGATCCAGCAGGAATTCTACCGTACCGATATTGGAGTAATGTACGCTCTTGGCTGCTTTGACTGCCAGACGGCCTACACGGTTGCGCATGTCCTGCGTCAGGGCGATGGAAGGGGATTCTTCCAACAACTTTTGGTTGCGGCGCTGCAGAGAACACTCACGTTCACCTAAATGCAATACTTCACCATAGTTATCGGCAACGATCTGCACTTCAATATGACGGGAACGTTCGATGTAATGTTCGAAGTAATACTTCGTCTTGGTGATATCCACCAGCAGGTTGAGGATATTGCGTAAATCCTCTTCGTCATGGGCCACACACATTCCCTTGCCGCCGCCACCGGATACTGGCTTCAGGATAACCGGATAACCGACTTCAGCGGCCACTTTGATGGCTTCTTCGTTGCTGATCAAGGGGTCACTGCCCTTGG
The DNA here is from genome assembly GCF_024699275.1 of Selenomonas sp. Next base: position 13,657 of record NZ_JAILPX010000062.1, on the reverse strand, counting down.
CCATGGGAATACCGGAAGGGGCAATAGAAGCCCGGGCAATGTCCTTATCGCCTACCAGACGGATTGTTTCCGGCATGGGGCCAATCCAGGTGATGCCTGCTTCCGTTACCTGTTCGGCAAAATCAGCATCTTCGGAGAGAAAACCATAGCCGGGATGAATGGCATCGGCGTGGGTTTCCCGGGCGGCTTTGAGGATGGACTGTTTATTGAGATAGCTATCCATGGCATCAGCTGGACCTACATTGACTGCTAAATCCGCAAGACGGACATGTAGGGCATTGGCATCGGCTTCGGAATAAATCGCGACGGTTTCAATGTCCAATTCCTGACAGGCGCGAATGATGCGAACGGCAATTTCACCACGGTTAGCAATTAAGATGCGTTTGAACATAGGATTACCTCCTAATACTTTACAAATAGATTGTTATTATTGGCAATTATTGTATCGGATTGTACATCAACAGGTATTAAGACCTGCTGTTAAACAACTATGGATTGAATTGTAGCACAATTTTATAGGAGGGTCAATAATAAAGTGAGGGTATAGGAACTATTCGCAAAAAGAATAATGAATGATGTATACAAGAATTTTTCATATTATCCTGTTATAGTGTGATATGATAGGATGAGTGATTCGACAAAAGAGGTCCTTGTGTGGAGCGCAGGGACTGATGGAATCCTGAGGAAGTGAGATTATGACGGAGATTGTGGAAGAGAAACTGAAGTTATTGCCGGATAAACCTGGGGTTTATATCATGAAGAACGCCGAAGGGCGGATTATCTATGTGGGTAAGGCCATCGTTCTGAAAAATCGGGTCAGGCAGTACTTCCAGTCGGGGAAAAATCATACACCTAAGGTGCGGGCCATGGTATCTCATGTGGCAGATTTTGAAATCATCATGACTGCTTCTGAAGTAGAAGCCTTGATATTGGAGTGTAATCTCATCAAGAAACATCGGCCCCGCTACAATATCAGTCTTAAGGATGATAAGAGTTACCCCTATGTGAAAGTGACCTTGCAGGAGGAATTTCCCCGGGTATTTATCACCCGACGGATCTTGAAGGATGGTGCCCGCTATTTTGGCCCATATACCAATGCAACGGCGGTGCATGAGAGTCTGAAGCTCCTGCGCAGGCTGTTTCCTTTGCGTACCTGCAAGCATCTGCAGGACAGGCCCTGTCTGGAATATCATATCAAGCGGTGCCTGGCACCCTGTGCAGGTAAGGTGGAAAAAGGGGATTATGAGTCAATGATTCGGGCGGTGCTGTTGTTTTTGGAGGGCCGCACCGATGATGTGGAAAAGGAATTGCATTTCCGCATGGAGCAGGCCGCCGAAAACTTTAATTTTGAGGTGGCCGCTAGACTTCGCGACCAGCTGCTGGCCGTACGAAAAATTGCGGAGAAACAGAATATCGTCACGGGGGCGGGAGATCAGGATGCCGTGGGGCTGGCCCGTTCCGAAATCGGCGTTGTGGTACAGATTTTTTTCATTCGGGCGGGCAAGATGATTGGCCGGGAACATTTTTTGCTGCAGGGCAGTGAGGATGAACGTGACGGTGCTATTTTAGCCGCTTTCTTGCAGCAATATTATCATCGGGCTACCTTTATTCCCCGGGAGATTTTATTGCCCATGGAGATTCCCGCTGAGGAAAGAGCTCTATTGGAAGCCTGGCTTTCGGCAAGAAAGAAGGCCAAAGTCCAGCTGCTGATTCCCCAGCGGGGGACGAAAAAGGATATTGTGGACATGGCTGTGGGCAATGCGGAAAAATATCTTCATGATGAGGCTGCCCGTATCAAGCAGGCCAATGACCAAACATTAGGCGCTGTGGAAGAATTGGGACGTTATCTGGGGCTGGCTAAGCCGCCTGATCGGATGGAATGCTTCGATATCTCCCATAACCAAGGCAGTGAAACCGTGGCTTCCATGGTGGTCTTTGAAGGCGGACTGCCGAAGAAAAGTGATTATCGGCGCTTTAAGATTCAGAGTACAGAGGGAAAACCCGATGATTTCCTGTCCATGCGGGAGGTGACTACCCGCCGCTATGTGGGGCTGCCGGAAGAGGAACTGCCGGATTTAATCGTCATTGATGGTGGCAGGGGGCAATTATCATCGGCTTTGGAGATTATCCGCAATGTGGCTGGCCATCGCAAAGTGCCAGTTGTGGGCTTGGCTAAACAGTTTGAGCTGGTGTTTACAGAGGGGAATCCTGAACCTGTGGTTTTGCCCCGTCATAGCCAGTCTTTGTATCTTATACAGCGGATTCGCGACGAAGCCCATCGGTTTGCCATAACCTATCACCGCAAGCTGCGGGGGAAACGTAACCTGGTTTCGGTGTTGGATCATATTGTGGGGATAGGTCCGAAACGGCGGCAGGCGCTTTGGAGTCATTTTGGCAGCATCAATAAGATAAAAGCAGCAACACTGGAGGAGTTAGTGATGGCTCCGGGGATGAATAAACCTGCAGCAGAAGCTGTGTATAATTTTTTTGCAGCGCAGGCTGAATTAAGGGGTAAGTGATTATAGATCGTGAGGTTATTCATGAAGAAAATTGATTTGCATGTGCATTCTCTGGTATCGGATGGCAGCTTTACGCCGGCAGAGCTGGCCTTTCACGCTAAGGAGCAGGGCTTGACTGCGTTTGCGTTGACGGATCACGATGTATTGGCGGGCACAGAGGAAGCTGCCGCAGCAGCGGAAAAAGCCGGCGTGGAATTTATTAATGGCATGGAACTAACCGCTGATTTTCAAGATCATAAGATTCATGTGGTATGCTTGGGCTTTGATCCGCAAAACAATGCTTTTCAGGCCATGTATAAAAAGATTCGTTCCATAAAAGAAGGACGTATTGCAGATATTGTGGAGTTTGTACGCCGTAAGGGTATAGATATCAGTATGGAAAAGGTACAGCAGTTTAGCTATAAAGGTCTTTTGGATCGTTATGCGGTAATGCGTTATCTGGTATCGTTGCATCTTTATGACCGAGCCCAGCCTCTTTGGGATAATTATCTCAATCCGGCCGTGGAGGAAGTGGGCCTGGATTTCAATATCACGGCAGAGGAGGCCCTGCCTGTTATTCACGAAGCAGGCGGTGTTACATCGTTAGCGCATTTTCACAAAGCCATTGGTCTGGGGAATCTTGCCAATCGTCAGCAGCAGGAACAGGCTATTGTGGAATTGCATCACTTAGGTCTTGATGGCATGGAACGTTTTTATCCGAATTATACGGTTGAGGATGAAGAGTTTGCAGCGGCGATGATTAGCAAATATGATTTGCTGCCTACAGGTGGAACGGATTTTCATGGGACAAACCGCCCTGGTATAGAATTAGGTACGGGAAAGGATGGCAATATGGAAGTGCCTTATGCATTCTTTCAGGAAGTTAAGGAACGGCTTAATCCATAAAAATTTTTCTTATTGGCAGGATTTATACGGAATTGGCTAGAAGTTCCCCATTAGTAACAGAGTTGTGTTGCAGGCGCGAAGCGCTGGATGAGGTGTATAGGTTTTAGGAGGGCTTGTTATGAAAACTTGGGTTTGTACGGTTTGCGGCTGGATTTACGATGAAGCAAAGGGCGACAGTGATTATGATTTGGCACCAGGTGTTCCCTTTGCGGATTTGCCGGAGGATTTTGTTTGTCCTTTATGTGGTGTGGGTAAGGATATGTTTGAAGAGCAATAACGAGGCAGAGAGCAATGGCTGGTCAGTTGACCAGTCATTTTTTGTTAGCAGGTCATAATAGTATTAAATAAATTTATGGTAAGATAAAAAATAATAAAATATTTATCGCTTTTTGTTGATTTTTTTGGCCTGCTTTGTTATAATTATCACGTAATGAATCATAAGTTTGATTCATGATTCATGGCATTCCGAAAGCGGTTTCCATTATGGTCTTGTGGTTTCGGAAAATCGCTTTCTAATTTTAAGGAGGCTTTTGATTATGAAGGTAACAGTTGTTGGTGCAGGTAATGTAGGCGCTACCGTAGCAAACGTGCTGGCAGTCAAGAATTTCTGCAGCGAAGTTATGCTGGTGGACATTAAGAAGGGCTTTGCTGAAGGCAAGGCTATGGACATCATGCAGACCGCACATCTTCTGAACTTTGACACCACGGTAACGGGCGTTACGGCTGAAATTGGTGATGCAAATGGCTATGCACCGACGGAAGGTTCCGATGTTGTGGTGGTAACTTCTGGTATGCCTCGTAAACCGGGCATGACTCGTGAAGAACTCATCGGTGTAAATGCGAAAATCGTCAAAGGTGTTGTTGACCAGGCGCTGAAGTATTCTCCGAACGCTATCTTCATCATCATCTCCAATCCTATGGATGCGATGACGTTCCTGACGCTCAAGGATTCCAAGTTGCCGCGCAACCGCGTATTGGGTCAGGGCGGTATGCTGGATAGCAGCCGTTTCCGTTATTTCCTGTCCAAGGCTCTGCAGGCTGCTGGTTATCCGGCAACGCCGACGGATATCGATGGTACGGTTATCGGCGGCCACAGCGACAAGACCATGGTTCCTTTGACGAGCCTGGCTACTTATCGCGGTATCCCTGTTACGCAGCTGCTCAGCAAGGAACAGTTAGATGACGCTGTTGCGCAGACGAAAGTTGGCGGTGCGACGCTGACGGGCCTCCTGGGAACTTCCGCTTGGTATGCACCGGGTGCTGCTGCAGCTGCCATGGTTGAAGCAATTGCACTGGATGCTAAGAAACTCATGCCTTGCTGTGTATACCTCGATGGCGAATACGGTGAAAAGGATCTTTGCATTGGTGTTCCCGTTATCCTGGGTAAAAATGGTATGGAAAAAATTGTTGAATACAAGTTGGAAGGCGACGAAAAAGCTAAGTTTGATGAAAGCGTAGCTGCTGCTCGCAACACCAACTCCAAACTCGGCGATGCGCTGAAATAAGTATAGTGAAATAGAGACAACTGCTTCCTGCTCCAGGGGGCAGTTGTTTTATTTTCGAAAAAAGGTTAAGTACATCAATTAAGCGAACGATATATCTAATGAGAAAGGCATTCTATGCTGAAGGAGGTGTCTGTCATGTTGGAACGAATTGAGCGCGTATCCCGGGTAAAGGGGGTAGAATCTGCTGTTGACCGTTCCTTTGAACGCAAGAAGGGTTATCGTGATTCGCAAAAGGACAAGCAATCCTTTGAGAATACCCTTAACAAGGAAATCAACAAAGAGGTTCGTCCAGGAAATGAGGCAGGCATCGGCGTACCGAATGCCTATCATCTGGAACTGTCGGCCCGCCCCACCCAATCGCTGTTTTATCGTGAAATGGTGGATATCAGCGGTATCGAAGAGAAAATCAATACAACGGTATAAATAATAGGAAAAAAAGACTCTCTGTGCTAGAATAAGGACAGAGAGTTTTTTGTTGGGAGGATTAAGATAATCAATGCAGGATGATGTGTTCTATATGCAGGAGGCCTTGAAAGAAGCGCAGATAGCCTATGACTTACAGGAAGTGCCGATTGGAGCTGTACTGGTGGATCAGGCAACTGGGGATATTGTCACCCGAGGACATAATATGCGGGAGATTTGGCATGATGCCACGGCTCATGCAGAGCTTATTGCGATTCAGCAGGCCTGCAGGAATCTAGGCCGTTGGCGCTTGTCCGGGCTGACCCTTTACGTTACGATTGAACCGTGTCCCATGTGTGCAGGAGCTATTGTGATGAGCCGGGTAGACCGGGTGGTTTATGGCAGTACGGACAGCCGGGCTGGAGCCTGTGAATCCGTGTTCAATATTCCTGGCAATGAGCGATTGAACCATTGCCCGGAAATCACAGCAGGGGTTTTACAGGCGGAATGTGCAGGCATAATGAAGCGCTTCTTTAAGGAGCGGCGGGAAAAGAAAAAGCAGGAAAAAAATAGGCAATAGATTATATTGGCAAGTTGGGAGACTTGCCATTTTTAGTATATGAAAATAATTTGCATAAAATAAGATAAAATGGTAGTATATAATATAAATGATGAAATAAATTTTCAGGTTATGGGGTGTGATATGAATATATTATCACAGATGGATAGCCCGGGGTTTCGACCTTCCAAGTTGGACCAGAAGCTTCTGGCGTATTTACGGGAGAATGCCCGCCAAATACCGCATATGACCATATCGCAGCTGGCGGATAACTGCGGGGTTGGGGAAGCTACAGTGACACGCTTTGTCAAGAAGATGGGCTACAGCAGTCTGCAACAGTTCAAAGTCACTTTGGCAGCTGAGCTTACCGAAAATAGTCGAAACTTTATTATTAATCGCGACATTTCCGCGAATGAATCAGCATTGGTGACGGGACGGAAGCTGCTGGAAGCGAATATCAGTACGCTGGAAGGGACCTTGAATGCCCTACCGGCAGGGATAATGGAAAAATGCGCGCAGAAGCTGCTGAAGGCTAAACGGATTCGTTTTATTGGTTTGGGGAATTCTGGTTTTACGGCCAGAGATTCAGCCTATAAGTTTTACCGGATTGGTTTAGAGAGTGTCGGAATTGACAATAGCCATGATATGTCAATAATGGCTGCCTTGGCCAAACCCGGGGACATGATTGTGGCCCTGTCACAGTCGGGAAAATCGCCAGAACTTTTGCGGACGTTGCGCCTGGCGCATAGCCAGGGGTCTTACTGTCTGCTGGTTACAGCTGATTCCCTGGCTGGGCAGTTGGCGTGTGTTGATGAATGTATCGTCTATGATGCGAAGGAATCTTTGCTGGAAACCGGCTCCATTACTGTGAAGCTGGCGCAGTTTTTTATTATGGATTTGCTTTATACCCAGGTGGTGAAGGAGATGCCGGGGCAGGCATTGGAAAATAAACGGCGGACAGCAGAAGCTGTGCGGATGCTAAATGAGGAGGAATAGATATGCGTCTAATCATTACCGATTCTTATGAAAAAATGGGATTGGAAGCGGCAAATATTGTAGCTGGACAGGTTTATCTGAAGCCGGATAGCGTCCTGGGACTGGCTACTGGCAGTACACCGGTTTCAATGTATGAACGGCTGGCGGCCGTTCACAAGAGCGTAGGTTTGGATTTTTCTGAGGTGACAACCTTTAACCTGGATGAATATATTGGCATGCGTCCGGATAATCCGCAGAGTTATCATTTCTTTATGCAGGAAAAATTTTTCCGTCACATTAATATTCGTCCGGAAAATGTCTTTATCCCCAATGGAATGGCCGACGATATGGTGGCTGAGGGAGAGCGGTATGAAAAGCTGATTGAAGGTAAGGGAGGTATTGATTTGCAGGTGTTAGGAATTGGCCAAAATGCGCATATTGGATTTAATGAACCCGATTTGAAATTTGCTGCAACTACCCATAAGGTGGAATTGGATGAAGAGACTATTCAGGCCAATTCGCGTTTCTTCAAGAGTGCAGCAGAGGTTCCCCGTTATGCCATCAGCATGGGCATCAAGACCATTATGATGGCCGAGCATGTTATTTTGTTGGCTAACGGCCGCAATAAAGCAGAAGCCGTACGCAAGGCTGTATGCGGAGATGTGACACCGGAGGCTCCAGCCTCCATCCTGCAGCTGCATCGCGATGTGGTGGTTATCGTGGATCGGGAGGCGGCTTCGCTGCTTCCTCCTGTTATCCGCGGTGTACATATAACCCATAAAGAATAAAGAAAGGAGAGGTTTTATGAGTTTTTTAACGGATGTAAAAGGGAAACTGATTGTTTCCTGTCAGGCGTTGCCTGATGAACCTTTACATAGTTCCTTTATTATGGGACGCATGGCCTTGGCTGCTAAGGAAGGAGGCGCAGTGGCCATTCGGGCGCAAAGCAGTGCGGACATCAAGGAGATCAAGAAGGTTACTGGTTTGCCCGTCATTGGTTTGATTAAGCGGAGTTACGAGGATTCGCCGGTATATATCACACCGACAATGGCAGAAGTGGAAGATCTGCTTACAACCGATTGCGAAATGATTGCGCTGGATATGACCAAGCAGTCTCGTCCTAAAGGAGCAGATTTGAACAAATTGGTAGAGCGGATTCATCAGACAGGGCGGCTGGTTTTGGCCGATATTTCGACTTATGAAGAAGGCATCGCAGCAGCAGAAATGGGGGCTGATGCTGTTTCGACAACCCTATCTGGTTATACGCCTTATTCGCCGCATCTGTCTGGACCGGATGTGGAGCTGGTGGGGGCATTGTCCTCAACTTTGACCATTCCTGTGTTTGCCGAGGGGAGAATTAATGGTCCGGAGGATATCCAGCGCGTGATGGCAAAGGGGGCCTATGCACCGATTGTGGGGTCAGCGATTACCAGACCGCAGCTGATTACGGCGAAATTTGCTCAGGCGTTGCCGGGCAGAGCATAAAATAAAAAGGGGGATTATCTATGCAAATGTTTGCGCAGAGTCAGGAAAGTTCACTGTTTGCTAAGGCACAACGATTTGGTAAGTCTTTTATGCTGCCAATTGCGGTGCTTCCGGCAGCAGGTATTTTGTTGGGGATTGGTGGAGCGTTATCGAATCCTAATTCCATAAAAGCCTATCCGTTCCTGGATATTGGCTGGCTGCAAAATGTTTTTACCATTATGGCTGCGGCAGGTAATGTCGTATTCGCTAATTTGGCAATCCTTTTTGCCATTGGTATTGCCGTGGGGCTGGCCCGTTCGGATAAGGGGACGGCGGGATTATCCGCGGCATTAGCGTTGTTGGTCATGAATTCTACCATTAATGCGATGCTCAAGATTACGGGCACGTTGGCCAAGGATAACTTAGCTGGCGTTGGTCAGGGGATGGCCTTGGGGATTCAGACACTGGAAACGGGTGTATTTGGCGGTGTAGCTGTAGGTATTATGACATATTTATTACATGCCCGCTTCAATAAGATTGAGTTGCCCCAATTCCTGGGCTTTTTTGGCGGCTCGCGGTTTGTGCCCATCATTACATCCTTTTCGGCAATCTTTTTAGGCATGGCCATGTTTGTGGTTTGGCCGCATTTCCAGCAGTTGATTTTCGGTATGGGCGGTCTGGTAGAGTCTACGGGATATATCGGGACATTGATTTATGGTTTTGTCCTGCGTATGTTGGGGCCCTTCGGTTTACACCACATTTTCTATCTGCCTTTCTGGACTACGGCTTTGGGTGGTGCGGAAGTCATTCAAGGTCAGCTGGTGGAAGGTACACAGCGAATTTTCTTCGCGCAGTTGGGTGATCCGAGTACGACGCAGTATTATATCGGCATTTCTCGTTTTATGTCTGGCCGTTTTATTACCATGATGTTTGGTCTGCTGGGGGCATGTCTGGCGATGTACCATACGGCTAAACCGGAGAAGAAAAAGCTTGTGGGCGGCATGCTATTATCGGCAGGTCTGACTTCTTTCCTGACTGGTATTACGGAACCCATTGAATTTTCCTTCCTCTTTGTAGCCCCCATGCTCTATGTACTGCATGCATTTTTTGATGGCTGTGCCTTCATGCTGGCCCATATCCTGCAGATTACAGTAGGGCAGACCTTTTCGGGCGGCTGCATTGATTTGATTCTGTTTGGTGTTTTGCAGGGAGCGGATAAGACAAACTGGATTTACATTCCCATGGTGGGGATTCCCTGGTTCTTCCTGTATTATTTCTCCTTCAAGTATTTGATCTTGAAATTTGATTTTAAGACCCTGGGCAGGGAAGATGAGGAAGACCTTGCGGATATGTCGAGCAGTGAAAAAGCGACAGGTAATAAGGACGCTCAACGTACCGACTTAATCATACAAGGCTTGGGAGGCCGTGAAAATATCGTGGAACTTGACTGCTGTGCTACTCGTCTGCGTGTAACGGTTAAAGATGGCAGCCTGGTCCGCGAAGGATTGTTAAAAGAAAGCGGCTGCCGCGGTGTATTGAAAAGCGGTACGGGGGTACAGGTTATCTATGGTCCGCAAGTTACGGTAATTAAGAATGAATTGGAAGAAGTGTTGAGCTTTTGACCAGTCACGCAGCAGTTTGGCGCATAACTGCTACGAGACGGAACATCAAGCAAAAATTTTACCCACGTTAAAGTAGGACAGGGCAATACTGTAAAACAAAAGCCCGGTATAACAGATTCTGGAGCGTTGGAAGCATAGCTTCTCAACGGAAGAACTCGTTATACCGGGCTTTTATTTATGGGATGGACAACTCAAATCTATGGGGATACCCTGCAGAGAATTATATATCCCAATGCAGCATATCTGGATTGGGGGTTGCTTTATCGACTTCTGTGAGAATCCAGGCGGCGTTATCGTGGGTGGCCGCAAAGGCCTTTTCCAGTCCAGCCTGATATTTTTCGGGAATCTCCATGGCATGGATAGCCATGTGCATATAGTCTTTGGCCACCAGCGTTACACCCCGGGAAGCAGCCAATTGAGCTTTGAAGCGATACCCGTAGTAGAGATAGCTGTTGTGTTCAATGGGAATGTCCTTGTAGGCTTCGATGCGTTCATCTACTTCCTTTTCGGCATCAGCGGTCAGGTCCATTCTGTGGAGCAGGTTCCAGCGGTCTGCCCAAAGCTCACCGCGCAGGATGTATTTGTACAGAAAATCCGTTCCTTCAGCAGCTTCGATGGCTTGGTTGATATGATTTAAGGCTTCGTCAAACTGCCCCTGCTCTTTTTCTAAAGCACTTAGCTTCTGCAGCGCAAAGACATATTCTTCGACTTCTTCACGGTTGTCTTCATGATAATCTGCTTCCACAACGCTATGGAAGAGTTCAGCGGCTTCCTTTTTTTTGTCGAGTTCATCCATGGCGAGAAAATGAGCCAACCGGGCGCGTGCGCGCCAGCTATCCATGCCACCGACAAAAAGTTTTTCAGGTGGATGGGCTTTGGAGTCCATTACCAGATGAACTAATTTATGGAATTCGTTTTGTGTCATAATATAATCCTCCTGCGTGTAATCTGTTTTTATTATACAGGAAAATTGTGGAGAAGACCAGAATAAAGTCAAAAAGTCAAAAATATTATTTGACTTTTTGACTTTATTCTGTATAATAGGAACTAGCAATGATGTTTGTTAATCAACCGCGAGATTACGGAGGATAAATTATGGGACAGGAAAAATATACCGCAAAAACAATGGCGGCTTTGCAGGCTGCCCAGCAAGTGGCAGCTATGCGCTACCATCAGGAAATCACTTCTTTGCACGTACTTTTGGCTTTGGCTAAGGAACCCGAGGGTTTGCTGAACGACATCTTTAATGAATGCCAGACGGATTTGCCCATGCTCAAAGCACGGTTGGAACAGGAATTGGGCAAGATTCCCAGCGTGCGGGGCACGGATCGTCTTTCCATGGGAATGGATATGGTGCGGGTGCTGGCAAGAGCAGAGGAATTTGCCAAATCCATGAAGGATGACTATCTTTCCACGGAACATCTGCTTTTAGGTTTGGCCGTGGATGGAAGCACAGATGTGCAGAACATCTGCAAGGAGTTCAAGCTAACCAAGGGGAATATTCAGGGAGCAATCAAAAAATACCGCAAGCAGAATGTCACCAGCGAAAATCCTGAAGAAGGCTATAAGTCCTTGGAAAAGTTTGGCCGGGATTTGACGGCAGCGGCCCGGCAGGGGAAACTGGACCCTGTAATTGGTCGGGATGAGGAAATTCGTCGTACCATTGAAATTCTTTCCCGGCGCACAAAAAACAATCCCGTATTGATTGGTGAACCGGGCGTGGGGAAAACCGCGATCGTAGAAGGATTAGCCCGTCGTATTGTGGCAGGGGATGTACCGGAATCCTTAAAGAATAAAACCCTCTATTCGCTGGATATGGGTTCTTTGATTGCTGGAGCCAAGTTCCGCGGTGAGTTTGAGGAGCGCTTAAAGGCTGTGCTCAATGAAATCGTCAAATCGGATGGCCAGATTTTGCTCTTTATCGATGAGGTTCATACAGTTGTGGGAGCCGGAGCTGCTGAAGGGGCTATGGATGCAGGAAACTTGCTGAAGCCGATGATGGCCCGTGGCGAATTGCGTTGTATCGGCGCGACCACGTTGAATGAATACCGTAAGTACATCGAAAAAGACACGGCCTTGGAACGACGCTTCCAACCGGTTATGGTGGGACAGCCCAGTGTGGAAGATACGATTTCTATTCTGCGCGGGCTCAAGGAACGCTATGAGGTCCATCATGGTGTGCGCATTCGGGATGCCGCACTGGTTTCAGCGGCGGTGCTTTCGGACCGCTATATTTCGGACCGGTTCCTGCCAGACAAGGCTATCGACCTGGTGGACGAAGCGGCTGCTAAACTGCGTACAGAGATCGAATCCATGCCGGCGCCTATTGATGAAATCCGCCGCAAGATCATGCAGCTGGAAATCGAAGAACAGGCGCTGAAGAAGGAAACCGATGTGGTTTCCCAGGAAAAATTGGCAGCGATTACGGCAGAAAAGGAAAAGCTGCAGGTTGAGGAAAATAAGCTCAAAGGAAAATGGGAAAGTGAAAAGCAGGCCATTTTGCGTGTGCGGGCCATTAAAAAGGAAATCGATGAAGTCAATAGTCAGATGGAAAGTGCTGAGCGGGCCTATGATCTTAATCGTCTGTCAGAACTCAAATACGGCAAACTGCCTCAGCTGCAGCAACAGTTGAAGGAAGAAGAGGCGAATATTGCAGCTCGTTCGCAGGAAGAATCGCTGTTGAAAGAAGAAGTAGGCGAGGAAGATATTGCCAAGGTCATCAGCCGCTGGACAGGGATTCCTGTCAGCAAGATGCTTACAGGGGAGCGGGAAAAACTCATTCATCTGGAAGACGTACTCCATGAGCGCGTAGTTGGCCAGGATGAAGCGGTAAAAGCCGTCAGCGAAGCTATCCTGCGTGCCCGGGCTGGTATCAAAGATCCCAACCGTCCGATTGGTTCCTTTATCTTCCTTGGCCCCACGGGGGTAGGCAAGACGGAATTGGCCAAGACACTCGCCGAAGCCCTGTTTGATGATGAACGCAGCATGATTCGCATCGATATGAGCGAATATATGGAAAAGCACAGCGTGGCCCGTCTTATCGGTGCGCCTCCGGGATATGTGGGCTATGACGAAGGCGGTCAGCTCACCGAAGCGGTACGCCGCCGTCCCTACAGTGTGATTCTGCTCGATGAAATCGAAAAGGCCCATCGGGACGTGTTCAATGTCCTGTTGCAGATTCTCGATGATGGCCGCCTTACCGATGGCAAGGGCCGTGTAGTGAATTTCAAGAACACGGTCATCATTATGACCAGCAACTTGGGTTCCCATGAAATCCTCAACAAGGATTATGCAGAAGCCCAGACGGCGGTCAAGGAAATCCTCAAGGATTACTTCCGTCCGGAATTTTTGAATCGTGTGGATGATATCATTGTGTTCGAGGCACTGGCAAAAGAACAGGTGAAGAACATTGCCGGTATTCTCTTGAAGGCTCTGGGCGAGCGGCTTGAACGTCAGGTGAAAATCACCCTGGGCTGGAATGAAGAAGCCCTTACGGCTCTGGCTGACCAGGGCTTTGACCCCAACTTTGGGGCAAGACCTCTGCGCCGCCTGCTGGTGCATACGGTGGAAACGGCGCTTTCCAAGGCCATTATTCGCGGGGATGTGCAGGAAGGCGATACCGTGAATATTGGGTTTGCTGATGGGGAGTTTACGTTTCAAACTGCATAATTAAGGTTCGGTTTACATCGTAGTGATAAGACGCCCTGTTTTGGTCTTTATACCGTA
>NZ_JAILPX010000053.1 GCF_024699275.1 Selenomonas sp. | reverse complement strand
AGTTGCATTTTTAAGATGGATTATGAACAGAATATCGCCTATCTGCAATATGCCAATCAATGGCTGGATGATCGTCCTTGGACAAATTGATACTATATCGCGGACTGTCTGTGATTTTTCACAGGCAGTTTTTCTTTTGTTTCATAATGTTTCAGGCAGGTACAGGGAAAAATATTTCTTTTGATACAAGTGTTTCTGTTTGTCGGTAAAGGATAGCTTCAGCGATAAAGGTGTCTTATAATGGGCGTGAATCAAAGGAAAGGAGCGATTACTATTATGAAACAGGGGATTAAAATTGTTACGATTGGCGGTGGCAGCAGCTATACACCGGAATTAATGGAAGGCTTTATCAAGCGTTATCATGAGCTGCCCATCCAGGAAATATGGCTGGTGGATATCGAAGCTGGTCGGGAAAAATTAGAAATAGTCGGTAATTTGGCCAAACGTATGTGGCAGGCAGCAGGTTATCCGGTGGAAATACACCTGACCCTTGACCGTCGGAAAGCACTGAAGGATGCAGATTTTGTCACTACACAATTCCGTGTTGGCTTGTTGGAAGCACGGATAAAGGATGAGCGTATTCCGTTGTCTTATGGGATGTTAGGGCAGGAAACAAATGGTGCCGGAGGAATATTCAAAGCTTTACGAACTATTCCCGTTATAAAAGAAATTGTTGAAGATATGCGGGAACTTTGCCCAAAGGCTTGGCTGATTAACTTTACTAATCCCAGTGGTATGGTAACGGAAGCTGTAATACGTAATCTGGGCTGGAAAAAGTGCATTGGGTTGTGCAATGTGCCGGTTATCTCTATGTTGAAGGAGCCAGCTTGTATTGGCAGAAAACCGGAGGACTTACATTACCGTTTTGCCGGCATTAATCATTTCCATTGGCATCGGGTATTTGACCGGTTAGGCAATGAGATAACAGCAGATATTATCCCGCATATCAATGAGAACAATGGTGGTACGCCGCAGAATATCTATCAGGCGGATTTTCCCTTGGATCTGTTGCAGTCCATGAATCTGTTGCCCTGTGGCTATCATCGTTATTACATGATGGCGGAAGACATGCTGGAACACAGCATCGAAGAATTTAAAAAGAAGGCCACCCGCGCGGAGCAGGTCAAAGCGGTGGAAGACCGGCTCTTTGGGCTATATCGCAATGCTAAGCTGCATGAAAAGCCACAGGAATTGGAAAAGCGTGGGGGCACATATTACAGCGATGCTGCCTGTGAATGTATCAGTGCCATTTATAATGATAAACAGCAAATGATGGTCGTAAATACGGAGAATCATGGCAGTATTCCTGACCTGCCAGATGACGCTATCGTGGAAGTATCCAGCTTGATTTCTGCTAATGGTGCTGTGCCTCTGGCCTGGGGAAAACTCAAAGCCCATGAACGCGGCTGGCTGCAGATGATGAAGGCTATGGAGGAATGTACCATCGAGGCTGCCCTGACTGGTGATTATGGTCTGGTATGGCAGGCCTTTGAGTTAAATCCGATGGTGGTAAATGGCACGCGAGGGCAAAAAGTCATGGATGAACTCTTTATCGCTCATGAACAATACTTACCGCAATTTGCTGGGAAACTTCAAGCACTAAAAGAGAAGGGGATAGCTCCGCAGGATGAAGTGGTAAAACAGTTATTGAGGGATGGCAAGTAAAGCTGCCTAAAGAAAAGGCCACATCTCCATGTGAAAGGAGATGTGGCCTTTTGGGATTGATTTAGCGGTTTTTGCACCATACATACAGGCTGCCCAGTGTACTGAGCATCTTGGTGGCCATGATGGCCGCCGGGATACCCAGGATACCACCGTAGGCGATAAAGACAGGTATCAAGGGGAAGTAAAGCAGGCCTTGCAGGATAAAGCGTGGAGCAAACAGGCGCTTACTCTTGCCGGTCAATTGGAAGTGATGGGTTATTACGCTGTCAATGCCTGCCAACAGGACACTGGCAAAGACCAGTTTCATGCCCACGCTGGCAAACGATATAGCCTGGGGAATATCGATAAAGGCGGCAATGATAGCGGGGGAGGCGAACATGATGCCAGTTCCAAGCATTATGACCAACAGGGACATAGTGACCATGGCTGTACGGGTGAGTTTACGTGCAGAGTGTTGGTTGCCTTGCTGCAGATGGCTGGCTAATAGTTTAGCATAGCCTTTGCTCAGTCCCAGGGTCAGCATGGTGACCAATGCTACGTGGCGCATGACCACAGACACAGCCGCTATGGGAATCAGTCCGTACCAGGCCACGACACTATTGGTCACGGCCAGCACCAGTGCACCCATTCCCTGCAGGGAGAAGGGACGCCAGCCAATAGACAGAAGCTGTTTGACAGTGACAATGTCAATAGCTGTAAGGCTGTCAGGCAGAAGTCTTGCCTGACGAAGTTGCCATAAAAGCAGTACCGTTCCTAAAAGCGAAACGGCGAAAAATACCTTTGCCGCACCTAAAGGACCTGCGGAAAAAATGAAGATGGGCAAGGGGCTGAGCAACGTACCCAGCAGCAAAGTGACGGTCATTATCCGGGTGGCGCTATTGGCCAAGCCCTTTCCAGAGAGGATATTCTGCATAAGAAGATTCCAGCCATGCAGAAAGGCTGCTACAATGTAAATTCTGCCATAGGCAGAGGCTAATGTTGTTGTTTCAACGGTGGCCCCTAAGAGGGGAAGCAGGTAAGTGAGCAAAAGTTCACCACTGGCCAGTAAAGCCAGAAGGGTAAGCGTACCGCCAATCCAGGTGGTATTTACGATTCTGGCAGGCTCCGGGCTGTCAGCTTGACTGCGATACCTTTGCTGCAGAATATTACCGCCCATGCCCCATAGCGTACCGCTGGCCGCAAAGAGCAGGAGCAGCGGGAAGAAAATAGCTGTAGCGGCCATTTCCACTGTGCCAAACTGTGCCATCCAAAAGACATTGGTGAGGCTGTATAAGGGTAAAGCACCCATGGCCAGCATGGCAAAACGGCCTTGTTTCCAAATTGATTTCATCACATAAAACATACGGTTAACTCCTTGTTATTATAATAATCACATGAATCATTATAATAAAAGTTTCGGTTGTTATCTGTGATTAAATCACGAACAATATAAAATGTAATTGATATGATTTGCTTATTTTTCTGCGTTTGCTATATGGGCAAACTTTGCGAAGGAACCCGCTTGTAGTAGCTTTGAATTACGTCGCTTAAAAAGATGCTTTTCATTTTTGCCTCAGCGATGTGTTGTATTTCATCATAATAATCCTGCAGGGCCAGCTGAATATGCACGCCGACATCACATTGTTCATTGATGTGTTTGTCCAGATGGAGCAGAGGTTTATTGCCTTCCACGGCACGGTATACATCACACAGGGAAATTTCGCTGGCTGGCCGTCCAAGTCTCGGATTGGCCGTCCCCTGCTCACTAAGCAGCAAGCCGGCAGACCGCAGTTTCATCATAATCTGACGGACAAATGAAGGGTTGGTGTGCAGACTGGTGGCAATGGCCTGGCTGGTGAGCCGCGGAGGGAGAGTGTTATCCGGATGCTCTCGCTGGATTTGGATAAAGGCTAGGATATGCATAGCATCACTTAGTTTTGAAGAATACTTCATGAAGAGTAATCCTTTCTTAAAAACATGTTATAAATAGTCTAACATATATAGCAAGAAATATCTAGTGTACCGTACGATTGATAATCACACAGTCAGGAATGTTTTAAGGGGAGTCATGTAACCAATAAAAGAAAGCTCGTAATAATATCGATAAACTGTGCTTAAAAAGTCCGCTGGCATTTGTCAGCGGACTTTTTAAGCGTGAAGGGATTTCAAATCCCTATTGATTTTTGTAAGAACTTATTTTCTCCGGTAGATGATATTGCTTCTGAGCAGATACTCAAAGGGGAAGCTCAGGCAATGTACCAGTCTGGTAAAGGGAAAGAGGATGGCCATTATCATCCATAGCAGCATATGGAGCTGGAAAACAAGAGGAATGTTTTCCATAAGGCTCACATCCGGCTGCATCATCAGCAGGGAGCGGAACCAGGGGGAAATGGATTCCCGGTAGTCAAAGCCGCCAGGGATATTGCTCACCGTGCCAACGGTGCCGGATACAATGGTTAGGAAAAGAACTGAATAGAGCCACTTATCCATGGTACTGGTGTTTACTTGCAGGCGGTCATTGCCGGCAAAGCGGCGTTTGCAGAGCCAGAGGAAACCGCCCAAGAACAGCACGGCTGCAGGCAGGCCGCCCGCCAGACTCATAAGGTGGTACATATGTTCGTCTGTGCCCGCCGCTTCCGTCACGAACTTGGGCACGAGAATGCCCACGCAGTGACCGCCTAGAGCCATGAAGAGGCCAATGTGAAAGATGGGGCCTGCCCATTTCAAATCCCTTTTGGACAGGAACTGGCTGGATTTTGTGGTCCAGTTGCGTTCGTATAGCGTGTAGCGCATAATGGTGCCGCCAATAAAAATCGTCAAGGCGATATAGGGTAGCACGCCGTAGAAAAATGTATTCATGCCGTCATCCCCTCCAATTCATCAGCTTCCGTCAGGATTACATCCAGCAGGAAGGTATGGGCCAGCCTGCCTTCGACAAAACGCTGCCGCAGCAGTTCGATTTTGGGGCGGGCGG
>NZ_JAILPX010000033.1 GCF_024699275.1 Selenomonas sp. | reverse complement strand
GTTGGTACTGTGTCCCCCGCCGCCGGTGATTTGCCTCGAATGCGAAAACACTAACCGACAAACTGCCATTTGCTAAAAGAACCTCCGTTGAGATTTTTCGTCAACGGAGGTCCTTTTTGTGATTCAACTTTTAACTCAGGAGAGATTGGCATACTCCTCTTTTAGCCATTGCAGGCGCTGGCGCTCCCGTTCTACCGCATGCTTTAAAATGCAGGCGTGTCCGTAGTGATGAGCCTGTGCGGTTTTATTAGCGAAGAGCTGCTGCCAGCGGCTTTTCAAATAGAGATACTTTTCCTCGTGACGGGCGATTTCTTCCCGGAAAAGTTTGCGTACCAGGGGGGAGTTCTGGTCGTTTAGCAGGTAGAGTTTCATAGTAAATTCATCCCTGGTAGGTACCAGCGGGCTTAGCGGCTCGTGCATCCAGTCGCTCATGGTTTCTTCGCCGGCTGCCGTCAAAGTGTATAACTTTTTTTCCAGCTTTTTTCCGACCCGCACCGTATGACATTCGATTAAGCCATCGTCCTCCATCTTCCGCAGCTCGGGATAGATTTGGCTGTGGTTGGAATACCAAAAATCGCCCAGCTCACCTTCAAAAAGCTTCTTTATATCATAGCCGGCTAAATCCTGCTGGGCCAGCAAGCCAAGGATAATGTAGCGCAATACGTTTTTCTGTGCCATTTCTGATGGTCAATCCTTCCTACGTTCTCATTAGCTTAATAAGTATAGCATATTTGTCAAACAGGCGTCAGCAGGGTACAAAAAACCGGACGCATGAGCAGTACGTCCGGTTTTTTGCTGTGTATTATATTTTAGGAGAGCTTTAACGAAAGCCTGGATATAATATAGCATAACTGAGAATGAAAATCAATAGCTAACTTACAATTTTACAAAAAAAATTTTGACACGCTGCGAAAAAGAAGCGGAATTAGGCCCTTGTATGCCGTAAATACATATATGTGCGCGAATGGCGGTTTTTGTTGACACCTCTGCCGGGCTTTGCTATTATAAGAAAGGGAAACTAAAGAACTTTCTCCAAACTCAAAATGAGGCTGAAACCTGCAAATGGCGGGGCAGTCAATTTGAGTTTTATTTTCGTGTTTTCACTTCCGCGGTGCAGTGACGCCGCTAGGAACCTGAGGAGGAAATCACTAATGATCGAACGTTACACCAACCCGGAGATGGGGCACCTGTGGTCCATCGAGAACGAATGGCAGCAGATTCTGGAAGTAGAGATGGCTGCCTGCGACGCTATGGCAGAGCTGGGAGAAATTCCGGCAGAGGCTGCGAAAAACATTCGCGCCAAGGCAAAATTTGATGTGAAGCGTATTAAGGAAATTGAATCCGTGACGCATCATGATATCATTGCCTTTCTGACCAACGTGGCGGAAAATGTTGGTGAGGATTCCAAATACGTCCACAAAGGGCTGACGTCCAGTGATGTGAAGGACACGGCATACTGCATGATGATGCGGGACGCTGCTGACATCATCTTAGAGGACCTCAGAAAGTTCCGTGAGGTACTGCGCCGCCGGGCAGTAGAATTTAAACATACGCCCTGCATCGGCCGCACCCACGGCATCCACGCAGAGCCGATGACCTTTGGTCTCAAAATGGCTCTTTGGAGTGCGGAAATTGAACGCGATATCGACCGGGTCGAGCATGCGAAAAAGACGGTTTCCGTCTGCAAGCTCTCCGGGGCAGTGGGGACTTATTCCAATATCGACCCGGAAATCGAACAGCGGGTAGCTAAGAAGCTGGGCCTTACGCCGGTACCGCTGGCAACCCAGGTTATCCAGCGTGACCGCCATGCTGAGTTTGTGACGACGCTGGCCATCGTTTCCAGCACGCTGGAAAAAATCGCCACGGAAGTGCGTAACCTGCAGCGTACGGATATCCGTGAAGCAGAAGAATATTTCTCCCCGGGCCAGAAGGGGTCTTCGGCTATGCCGCATAAACGCAATCCCATCAATTGCGAACGCATTTCCGGTATGGCCCGTCTCGTGCGTGGCAACGCGGTAGCAGCTTTGGAGGATATCACGCTCTGGCATGAGCGCGACATTTCCCATTCTTCCGTAGAACGCGTTATCCTGCCGGATAGCACCATCAACGTGGACTACTGCACGCGCAAGCTGACGAATATCATTGATAAGCTCTTGGTTTACCCGGATAAGATGCTCCATGATATGGAACGCACCGGCGGCCTTATCTACAGCCAGCGCATTATGCTTTCTGTAGTCAGCAAAGGCGTACTGCGTGAAGATGCTTATAAATGGGTACAGCGCAACGCTATGAAGCGCTGGATGGAAGGTCAGGATTTCCGCACCAGCGTAGAAAATGACCCGGATATTACGAAGTACCTGACCAAGGAAGAAATTGATGATTGCTTTGATTACAAATACTTCCTGCGTCATGTAGATATGATTTTTGAACGTTTTGGGCTTTGATTTAACAAAAATCAGAGATTTAAGGAGAGAGACTTATGTCAACAGTAGTAGTTACAGGAACCCAGTGGGGCGATGAGGGTAAAGGCAAAATTGTAGATTACCTGGCGCAGCAGGCTGATACGGTAGTCCGTTTTCAGGGCGGCAGCAATGCCGGCCATACGGTAGTGGTTGATGGCGAGGCTTATAAACTCCGCTTGATGCCGTCCGGAATTTTGTTTAAAGGCTCACATTGTGTTGTGGGTAATGGTGTGGCGTTTGACCCCATGGTTATGCTCGAAGAGATGGATGGTCTGGCAGAACGCGGCATTGACCTGTCGGGCATCCGTATTTCCAATCGTGCTCATGTGGTACTGCCTTATCATCGCCTGATGGATGGTATTGGCGATGAAGCCCGTGGCGATAATAAAATCGGCACCACTAAGCGCGGCATCGGCCCCTGCTACATGGACCGTGACAACCGTATTGGCATACGCGTCTGCGATATGATGGATGAGGAAGAATTTGCTAAACGCCTCAAAGAAAACCTCGCCATCAAGAATAAGGAACTGAAACTGCTCTATGACCATGAGCCGCTGTCCTACGATGAAATCCTCAAGGAATATCTGGGCTATGCAGAACGTCTGCGTCCCTATGTTTGCGATACGATTGCCCTGCTGAATGAAGAAATCAAGGAAGGCCGCAAGATTCTGTTTGAAGGTGCGCAGGCCACGATGCTCGACATCGACTATGGTACGTATCCGTACGTTACGGCATCGCATCCGATTTCCGGCGGTGTCGGCGTAGGTGCTGGTGTTGCCCCGAATAAAATTGACAAAGTAGTGGGCATTGTCAAGGCTTACTGCACGCGTGTCGGCGAAGGCCCGTTCCCGACGGAACAGCTCAATGCTATCGGTGAAAAAATCCGTGAAGAAGGCCATGAGTACGGCGTTGTTACGGGACGTCCCCGCCGTACGGGCTGGCTCGATGCCTGTGTGGTCCGCTATGCCGGCCTGATTTCCGGTATCGACTATATGGCGGTAACGCGTCTTGATATTCTCGATAATTTTGAAGAAATCAAGATGTGCGTAGCTTACAAGTACAAGGGTGAAATCCTCAATGAAATTCCGGCTAGTCTCAAAGTTCTGGCTGAGGTTGAACCGGTGTACGAAACCTTTGCGGGCTGGAATACGGATATCAGCAAGGTTAGCAAATACGAAGACCTGCCGGAAAATGCCAAGAAATATCTGGAGCGCATGGCAGAAGTAACCGGCATTAAGCTTGGTATCGTCTCCGTTGGCCCGAACCGTGACGAGACTATCGTGCTGGCTAATGACATATTCTAATAATAGTTACTAATCAAGGTGCTGTGGTGAAATGTGAAAGCATTTTAACCACAGCACCTTTTGGGTGCGTAGATGGCAGCGGGCA
>NZ_JAILPX010000021.1 GCF_024699275.1 Selenomonas sp. | reverse complement strand
TTATTCCCAGTTACTTTTTTACCACAGAAATTATTATCAAAAGAAAGCCTTTGCCCCCAACCGCTCGCCGTGCAGGCTGGACGGGCTGTAATATTGCTTGGAAGAATATTCCCACGCAAGGCAAAATTCCCGTCATTTTTCAGCAAGAAATCCTTGACCCTAACTTAGTACGTGAAAAGGTGTCCGCTACTACGGCATTGGCTACATCCAAAGTTCAGACTAGAGGTTGGTTAATGGATGTGCTCTATTGTTTGGAGAAAATGGGCAAGGAATATTTTACACTTAGGGATGTATATGGATTTACGGATTATTTACAGGAACGGCATAAGGAAAACCACAATATCCAACCTAAAATCCGTCAGCAGTTGCAATTCTTACGAGATAAAGGTTTCGTAGAGTTTTTAAGCAGAGGTGAATATCGGCTAAAGAATATAGGATTAACCGCTTAGAGGTGTAAAAATTGAAATTTAACTTAACAATTCAAGAGATATATGAGAAAAAAGTGACGGTAGAAGCAGAAAATTGGCATGAAGCCTTAATGAAAACTATAAAGAAACATGATAAAGGTGAATTTATAATTGAAAATGATGATTTAAGGGTATGTAATGTCGATATTGAAGGTTGGCCTTATCAAATTTTTGATAAGTGGACGATTGAAGATGTAGAAAAATATGTTAATGACAATACTCGTTGGTCTGAACTAAATTTAACAGAAAGTGAAATGCGTCAAGCATTATATGTAATGAGTAAAGACAATGAAGCAAAGGGATTTAGCAAGGAAAAATTGGACAAAAGTTTAGCGATTGTGGTAAACAATAGGTAAGCCCCTAAATTTGTATGACAAAATCAACCATATTTATCTATAGTCACTCTGGTACAGAATTATGAGCAAGATACGAAAAATAAGGCCGATAAAAAAAACGGCCTCACAGAATCGCCTCTAAGGCCTGTGAAATGATTTTTGCATATATAGTATCGCGTAAAGAGAAACAAAGGCTTAAATGGCCTGTTATTGCCTAAATGGTAATAACAGGCCATTTTTGACATGTCAACGGCCTAAAATCATGTCAGTCAATCTTTGGTGCCAATTTCTCCGTATGCCGGTTGGTCATACGCTCATGAACATGGGCGTATCTGGCGGTCATCTTGGGGTCGGAATGGCGGAGCTGTTCCTGAACCAGACGGATATCCTTGGTTTCGCTATAGAGGTTGGTGCCGCAGCTATGACGGAGGATATGGCAGGAGTAGCCGGGATGTTTGAGATCGCAGCCCCGGAGGATGCGGTTCATGATGTCCCGGACGCCGTTGCGACTGATGCGGCTGTAGTTGTGGCGATGGTCGGAAACAATGGTGGGGGTGAGTGTGCCATCCTTGGTGGGGCGGGGACGGGCAGCTAAATAGCGTTCCAGGACGGTAAAGGTGGCATCACAGGGATAAACCATGCCGCCGTGGCCCTTACCGCGAACATTGATGGAGCGGTATTCCCAGTTGATATCCTCATCACAAAGGCGGTGAACTTCCACATTGCGGAAGCCTTCCACACCCATGAGATAGATAATCAGCGTATCCCGATAACGGATGAAATCCTTGTCCTCATTAATGTGTTTGACATAGTCACACATTTTTTGAATCTGCTCGGTGGAATAAAAACGGAATTGTTCATCCCAGCTGATTTTTTTCTCCGATTTGATATCGTCGCAGGGGTTAGCTGAAATCAGATCCATCTTGCAGGCCGTATGGAAAAAGGCCCGGACAGCAGCCAGTTTGATGGCAATGGTGTTTTCGGAATAGTTTTGGCTGAAGAGGTATTCCATATAGACACGCATCTGATAGTCCTGGATATCCAAGGGATGCCGGCTGTTGGCCATGCACCATTTAATGAACGAATTGATATGGATGCAGTAATCCCGCATGGTATCCTGTGTCGGACGGCCGCTGGCAATATACCGGGGCAGGAACTGCCAATAATAAGCCACAAAAAAATCCGGGGTAATGGCAGTCATGTCTAAATTATTTTTAACGGCTAAATTTGCAGAATTAAAATTTTCGGGGATAGTCAGTTTATTATCGGCCATAAATACTCCTCTCCACTTATCCACATCTAACTGTGTGTAATTTCCATTAACCACAGTTAGAAAGATTTGAGAAAAGGCAGAGGGATTTCCCCCTACCTTTTCCCTTATTGACCAGTTAAGTTTTTTACTGGTCGCTATCTTACAACAAAACTTTGTGACTGAGATTTACGCGGCCCTTGTCGTCAATTTCAATAACCTTGACTTCGAGCTGATCGCCAACCTGCACAACATCTTCAACTTTTTCCACACGACGGTTAGCCAGCTGGGAAATATGGCAGAGGCCTTCTTTGCCAGGCAGCACTTCCACAAAGGCGCCGAATTTCATCAGGCGGGTTACGGTACCCGTATAGACTTCGCCGACTTCAACTTCGCGGACGATATCTTCAATCATCTGGCGGGCTTTCTTCATGCCCTCTGCATCTGCGGAGAAAATGAAAATGTTGCCGTCTTCATGGATATCGATCTGCACGCCGGTAGCATCAATAATCCCCTTGACCACTTTACCGCCAGTACCGATAACTTCGCGGATCTTGTCCACTTTGATGGTCATGGTTTCTACCCGCGGTGCATATGGAGACATTTCTTCATTAGGCTTGGAAATGACTTCCATCATCTTGCCCAGAATGAAGGCACGGCCACGCTTAGCCTGCTGCAATGCGGAAGACAGAATGTTGCGGTCGATACCGGCTACTTTGATATCCATCTGGATAGCCGTTACGCCTTTTTCGGTGCCGGCAACCTTAAAGTCCATATCGCCCAGAGCATCTTCCATACCCTGAATATCGGTCAGGATGGTATAGGCATCCCCTTCTTTTACCAGACCCATGGCTACGCCGGAAACCGGACGTTTGATAGGAACACCGGCCTGCATCAAGGACAGGGTGCTGCCGCAGACGGAACCCATGGAGCTGGAACCGTTCGATTCGAGAATTTCCGATACCAAACGGATGGTGTACGGGAACTCATCTGTGGAGGGAATGACCGGCACCAGTGCACGTTCTGCCAAAGCACCATGACCGATTTCGCGACGTCCCGGGCTGCGGATGGGCTTTGCTTCACCTACGGAATAACCGGGGAAGTTATAATGATGGATATAATGTTTCGTGGTTTCAGGGCCAAGGCCGTCGATAATCTGCTCATCGCTCATGGGCCCTAAGGTGGTCACCGTCATGACCTGGGTCTGGCCACGGGTGAAGAGGCCGGAACCATGCGCCCGGGGCAGCAGTCCCACTTCACAGCTGACAGGACGTACTTCTTCCAAGCCACGGCCATCCGGGCGAATCTTTTCATGGGTAATCATATGGCGCACGATTTCTTTCTCCAAATCGTGGAGTGCCATGGCGATTTCCTTGTCCATCTCCGGATAATCCACCAGGAAATGTTCCATGGTGTCGGCGTTGACTTCTGCAATATGGGCATCCCGATCCAGCTTGTCCGGATTGCGGGTTGCTTCGTCCAGACGATCCTTAGCGTATGCGCGAATGGCTGTTTCCAGTTCTTCCGGTACGGTAAAGAGCTTGGACTCACGCTTTTCCTTGCCACAGGCCTGCTGGATTTCTTCCTGGAAAGCCACGATGCGCTTGATTTCCTGGTGGCCGTACAGGATGGCATCGAGAATTACATCTTCCGGCAGTTCGTTGGCACCGGCCTCCACCATCATCACGGCATCCTTGGAGCCGGCAACGGTAAGATTCAGTGTAGATACTTTGCGCTGTTCTTCTGTGGGGTTGATTACGAATTCGTCATTTACCCGGCCTACGCGTACACCGGCAATGGGTCCCATGAAGGGAATATCCGATACGCAGAGAGCTGCCGAAGCACCAATCATAGCGGCCAGTTCCGGAGCATTGTCCTGTTCGACGGACATAACCGTTGCCACAATCTGCACATCGTTGCGGTAGCCTTTCGGGAACAGCGGGCGAATGGGACGGTCAATCAGACGGGCACAGAGAATTGCGTCACTGGAGGGTCTTCCCTCCCGTTTGATAAAACCGCCTGGAATCTTGCCGGCCGCATACATCTTTTCTTCGTAATCCACCGTCAGCGGGAAGAAATCCACGCCTTCACGGGGTTCAGAAGATGCCGTTGCCGTTACCAGCACTACCGTATCACCATAACGAACAAAGACGGCGCCATTGGCCTGTTTCGCCAGCTTGCCGTTTTCAATCGTCAGCTTGCGGCCGCCCAGTTCCATTTCAAAACTATGCATAATTCTCCTCCAATCATTCTCGTACATCCATTATGTTTCGACGTTTTTTATAGGAATCCTGTCCATGCGGATAATAGATAAAGAAAAAAGCGGGAAATCTCCCGCTTTCTTAAGAAAATCTCGCTATTAGCCGATCGTAGCGCGGATGCCGAGCTTAGCGATGATGGAACGATAACGCTCGATGTCCTTCTTGTAGAGGTAGCTGAGGAGACGGCGGCGATGACCAACCATCTTCAGCAGGCCACGACGGG
>NZ_JAILPX010000153.1 GCF_024699275.1 Selenomonas sp. | reverse complement strand
GTAGAGCATTGTGGAGAGTTGTCCGAGTGGTTGAAGGAGCACGCCTGGAAAGCGTGTATACGGTGAACGCTGTATCGAGAGTTCGAATCTCTCACTCTCCGCCATTTTTATATTCTTTTTCAGGTCGGGTTGCAGTGCCTGGGTCTTGCGCAATGGAGTCCTGTGAACCTCGTCAGGTCCGGAAGGAAGCAGCGATAAACGGGGTGCTCCATGTGCCGCGAGGTCGCCTGGGAACTGCGGCTCGACGTGAAAAAGAATGCATTGCAGGGACAGCCGTAAGGCTGTCTTTTTTTATATGTAATTTCTAGTGGGAGAGAATTATGGCCTATATTGCACTTTACCGTAAATGGCGTCCCGGTACATTTAAGGATCTGGTGGGACAGGAACATATCAGCAGAACACTTTCCAATGCAATAAATACAGGGCGCATTGGTCATGCGTATCTGTTTTCGGGGCCTCGGGGGACAGGTAAGACCAGTACGGCGAAAATCCTGGCCAAGGCGCTGAACTGCGAGCATGGACCAACGCCGGAGCCGTGCGGTACATGTCGGGCTTGTCAAAAAATCAATGCCGGTTCATCCATGGATGTGTTCGAAATCGATGCGGCGTCTAACCGCGGGATCGACGAAATCCGGGATTTGCGGGAAACGGTAAAGTTTGCACCTGTGGATGGGCGGTACAAAGTCTATATTATCGATGAAGTGCACATGTTGACCACAGAGGCATTTAATGCTTTGCTCAAAACCTTGGAAGAGCCGCCGGCCCATGTGGTGTTTATCCTGGCCACCACAGAGGCCCATAAGGTGCCACCCACCATTCAATCCCGTTGCCAGCGTTATGATTTTAAGCGGATTACGGTGGAGGAAATCCGCGGGCGGCTGGAAAAGGTTGTGGCAGAAATGGGGCTTAAAGCAGAAGAGGAAGCCCTGAGTATGATTGCGGTGCAGGCTGATGGCGGCTTGCGCGATGCGTTGTCTTTGCTGGACCAGTGTTCAGCGTTGGCAGAGGGGGAATTGACTGCTGCCCGGGTACGGCAGACTTTAGGACTTATTGGCCATGACTGGATTTATAAGCTGACAGAGGCTATTTATGCGCGGAAAAGTCAGTCGGCGTTGGCTATATTGGCCGAATTGCTGCGGGATGGCAAGGATTTGAAGCAGGTGCTTACGGAACTTTCCCTGCACTTGCGCAGTTTGATGATCTATCAGGCGACGGGAACTTTGGCACAAATGGATTTATATGCTGAACCGGATGAGGTCCTGCGGGAGCAGGGGAATTTCTTTACCGGTGGAGAGATTATGGCCATGATCAAGCGTCTTCATGAGGCCCTGACAGAAATCAAATGGTCTCCACAGCCGCGGATTGCGGTGGAGGTGGCGCTGTTATCTCTGTGTAATCCTGTTGCCAGTGGAACGGTTGGCCAAATTCCAGGCAAAGAGGTGGCAGATGATGACCGCCTGAATCAGTTGGAGGCAAAGATTTCGCAGATGGCAGCCCAGTTGGCGGCTCACCCTGCGGAAAGCAAGGCACCGGCTGCGGCAAAGGCGGCAACTGTTCCTACGCCGGCACCGTCTGCCCTGCAGGCAGCTCCGCAGGTGGTTATGCCTGAGGAAAGCCCTATGCCGATTACCGCCAGTGATGCGGAAATTTGGGATAATTTGTTAAAGACTTTAAGGGAAAGAAATAAAATGCCGGTTTTCGCCTGCATGAATCAAGGGCAGTTTGCTGGAATGAGCGATACCCAGTTCTTCGTTAAGTTCAAGGGAGTGCTCATGGCGGATTTGGCCATGCGCAATTATCGTACATTGCTGGAACAGCTCCTGCAGGAACTTACAGGGCGGCAGCTGCATCTCCATTGTAGTGGTGAGGATAAACCGTTGATGCCGCCACCACAGCCTGCCAGGAAAAAAACAGTTATGTCAGCTGCCCCGGTTGAGGACCCGGCTATTCATGTGGATTTGAAATCCATGCCAGCAGAAGAACGGGAGCCATTGGAAAAGGCGTTTGAGATTTTTGGCGATCATGTGGTGGAAATTGAAGATGATGACAAGTAAAGCCGTCTATTATGAAAAGGGCTGGAGGCATAAGGCTTTTCTTGACGGAAGCATTTAATTTTGGTAGTCTAAAGGAAGTTGAAGATTACCTTATTGAGAGGAGTTACGAATATGTTTGGTGGAATGGGCAACATGGGCAATATGGCCGGCATGATGAAGAAGGTCCAGAAGATGCAGAACGATATGAAGAAGATGCAGGACGAACTCAAGCGCAAGACGGTGGAAGTTACTTCTGGTGGCGGCGCGGTTAAGATTGTCATGAATGGTGAGAAACAGGTACAGAGTTTGATCATTGATCCTGCGGCAGTGGATCCGGAGGATGTGGAGATGCTGCAGGATCTTATCTCTGCTGCCTTTAATGAATCCACGAAGAAAGTGGACGATATGATGGCCTCGGAAATGGGCAAGCTTACCAGTGGCCTTGGTCTGCCGCCGGGACTCTTTTAAGGAGTTTACGTGCAGTATATTGCCCCGCTGGCAAAGTTAATAGAGCATTTTCGCGCACTGCCTGGCATTGGGAACAAAACGGCAGTGCGCCTTGCTTATCATGTGCTGGATATGGACACTGAACAGGCAAGGAAACTGGCAACAGCCATTATCGAGGCCAAGGAGAAAATCGGCTATTGCAATACCTGTTTCAATCTCAGTGATCAGAATCCCTGTGCAATTTGTGCGGCGGAAGAACGGGATCATTCCGTTATCTGTGTCGTGGAGCAGCCGCAGGATGTGGCTGCTATGGAAAGAATGCGGGATTATCGCGGCGTTTATCATGTGCTTCATGGGGCATTGTCTCCTTTGGAAGGCGTGGGGCCGGATCAAATCCGCATTAAAGAACTTTTGGGCCGCCTTACCGGAGATGCGGTCAAGGAGGTCATTATGGCTACCAATCCGAATGTGGAGGGGGAGGCCACGGCTATGTATCTAGCCAAACTGTTAAAGCCTATGGGGGTAAAAGTTACCCGTATTGCGCATGGACTGCCCATTGGCGGTGATTTGGAATATGCAGATGAAGTGACGCTGTCCAAGGCGATGGAAAACCGGAGGGAAATCTAAAATGGAAATTATTGCCGCATTTGCGGTAGGGTTGATTGCGTTGTGCCTGGTTGGTAAGATTATCGCCTTGCCTATGAAGATTTTGTGGAAAATGGTTACGAACAGTATTGTTGGCGCGGTGCTTTTGTGGGTGGTGAATCTCTTTGGAGCAGGGGTGGAGATTACCTTTCTAAAAGCGCTGATTGCTGGAGTGCTGGGAGTGCCTGGGGTAATTATTGTACTCTTGATGCATTGATATTGTTTATATCGAAGTATAAAGACGCCGTGGAAGCTGGTAATATTTTCCCTACGCCATAGACAAGCTTGTCAAAAGCTGCGGGAAAACATCACCAGCCTCCACGGCTTTAGTGCGTTTTATGGAGTGGTTTACATCGAAGTGCAAAGACGCCGTGGAAGCCGGTAAGATTTTCCCTACGCCATAGACAAGTTTGTCAAAAGCTTCGGAAAAACATCACCAGCTTCCCCTGCCCTCCGTCTTTTGTTTAGATTTCTTGCTGCTTTTTTAACTTTTTTTTTAGATGGTGTTGACAATAGCCTGCGACTCGTGTAATATAATACAAGTCGCTGACAGATACGGCAACGAAACAGCATAGCAAGCCTTGATTGGCAGGCCGCTGATGGGTTACCGAAAAGCTTCGAAAAAACTTCAAAAAGTTCTTGACAAGCTGAGCTGAATGCGATAAAATAAATGAGTCGCTTGAAGCGAGAGAGCAGAAAGCGAAACAGATTGTTCTTTGAAAACTAAACAATGCAAATAATCATGCAACATGATTAAAGCCAGATGTTAAAAGAAGTTTTTACTTCTTTATTAAAACATCGATTGGTATGAACAACATAGCAATCGGCAATTTCTT
>NZ_JAILPX010000152.1 GCF_024699275.1 Selenomonas sp. | reverse complement strand
TGATGATGAGCGCAGCATGATTCGCATTGATATGAGCGAATACATGGAAAAACATAGCGTGGCCCGCCTTATCGGTGCGCCTCCGGGATATGTGGGCTATGATGAAGGCGGCCAGCTCACCGAAGCGGTGCGCCGCCGTCCGTATAGTGTAATCCTGCTCGATGAAATCGAAAAGGCACATCGTGACGTATTCAATGTCTTGTTGCAGATTCTCGATGATGGCCGCCTGACCGATGGCAAGGGCCGCGTGGTGAACTTCAAGAATACGGTCATCATTATGACCAGTAACTTAGGTTCCCATGAAATCCTCAACAAGGATTATGAAGAAGCACAGACAGCGGTCAAGGATATCCTCAAGGATTACTTCCGTCCGGAATTCTTGAACCGTGTCGATGATATCATCGTGTTCAAGGCACTGGCCAAAGAACAGGTGAAGAATATCGCCGGTATTCTGCTGAAGGCTCTGGGCGAACGGCTGGAACGCCAGGTCAAAATCACCCTGGGCTGGAATGAAGATGCCCTTACGGCACTGGCTGACCAGGGCTTTGACCCCAACTTTGGTGCTCGCCCCTTGCGCCGCCTGCTGGTGCATACAGTGGAAACGGCGCTTTCCAAGGCCATTATCCGCGGGGAGGTGCAGGAAGGCGATACCGTGAATATTGGGTTTGCTGATGGGGAGTTTACGTTTACAACTGCATAATTAGGTTCGGTTTACATCGTAGTGCTAAGACGCGCGGTGACTGGTAATACCTTTCCTTCGCCATAGACAGGCTTGTCAAAAGCTGCGGGAAGGCATCACCAGTCACCGCGCTTAGTACATACATTACAAAAATATGCAAAAGTCGCCCGCAGGGACTGGTAATATTTTCCTTCGCCATAGACAGGCTTGTCAAAAGCTGCAGAAAACATCACCAGCCCCTGCGGGCTTAGTGCCTACATTACAAAAATGTGTAAAGGTGCCCGTGGGGCTGGTAATATTTTCTTCGCTATAGACAGGGTTGTCAAAAGCGGTGGGAAATATCATCAGCCACACGGGCTTAGTTTATGCGAGATTCAAGATTTATGGTGTGGGAATAAATTTAGCGATAAAGGTATGGTCATTTTCCAGCAGGTTTTTGTGGAAACGGGCCAAGGGGGCGAAGATGGGCGTGTAGTTTAAGCGCATCTTATAACGCATGAGCGTGTGGTTGGTGCAGCCGAATATGGGGACACGATCAAGAATATAATGGTTTTCGCTTTTATCAGCAGAACCAAAGTTTACGGTAAAGGCACCTTTGTAGCCAGCTTTTTTCACCAATTGCTGCAGTTCTTCATCATAGGAACCGCAGGGGTAGGCCAGGAAATTGATTTCTTTATGCAAATGCCATTCCAAAGCCTTTTTGGAGCCATCCAACTGGTTCCAGGTTTCTTCCGGACTGGTTTTGTCCAGTTCGGTATGGGAAAGGGTATGGCTTTCAAAGTCAATCAGACCGCTTTCCTGCATTTCATCAATCTGAGACCAGGTGAGATAATTGGGATAGGTGCTGACAAAATCGGAAATCAGGAAGATGGTACCCTTCAAATTGTATTTTTGCAGAATGGGAAAGGCACAGCGGTAATTGTCTGCATAACCATCATCAAAGGTGATGATGACGGGCTTGTCGGGAAGGGATGTACCGTTATCCCAGGCATCAATCATTTCGGCCGGTGTTATGGCGTGGTAACCATTGTCTGCCAGATATTTCATTTGGACTTCAAATTGGTCCGTGTGAATGGTGAGGGCATTTTCATCCCGGTCATTGATCTGGTGATAGTTAAGCACTGGCACGGAATCCTTGGCGCTGTGCATGATATAGGCACAGACGGCAATTCCCGCCAATATGAGAGCCAGCATCAGCAATGCCAGCCGCTTAATCCATGTTTTCATAATGGACGACACATCCTTTGTTTCTTATTGCATAGGGACTACTATATAACAATGCTAAAGCCTTGTCAATACAATAAGCCTCCCCTGGAGGAAGGCTTTGAATCGGCATATTGGGATTAATACAATACCCGGCAAGCACCAGCATAATGGGCTATCCGATAGTCTCGGGACAGAGAGTCGTAGGCGATACCGTGAGAACTGGAGGCGTGAATCATCTGGCCGTTGCCTACATAGATTCCCACATGGGAGATATTTACATAATCACCCGCGAAAAATACCAAATCTCCGGGCATGAGTTCAGCTTTGCTTACGGGGCGTCCAGCTGTGGCTTGGATATCTGCGGTACGGGGCAGATGGATACCCTTTTGGGCATAGACATATTGGACAAAACCGGAGCAGTCAAAACCATTGGGAGAAGAGCCACCCCAAACGTAGGGAACGCCCAGGAACTGCTGAGCCAGGCTGATAATGCCGTTCGCTCCGGCAAAATAGGATTTGTGGCTGGCACTCGGCAGAGACCGGTGGAGCAGTGCCTGATAGGAATTATTGCCCATTTCACCGCTGATGGTCAGATGGTTGTCGCGTTGAAATTCCGCTACGGCTGCCTGGGTGGCTGGGCCGTAATCGCCATCTACGGCTACATCATAGCCTTGGCTGGCTAAAGCCTGTTGGATTTCCAATACTTCATTGCCTGTGTCGCCCAACTGGAAACGGGCGGCTTCTGTCAGGGTATAGGAGCTTAAGAACATTGCTGCTGCCGCCAGCAGACAGCATGGTTTTGTCAATCGCAAGCGAAAACCTCCTCAAAACTTGTGAAAACTCAACTGGTGGTAGTATAGCATATTAGCAGCTGGCAGGTCAAATAGGTCATAAATTATGCCCGGTGAAGGATTGTTGTCTATGTTATCCGTTTTATGGGGATTTTTTCCGTGTCAAAAAATTTCTATGGTAAAATATCTATATTGGCGTTATAATAATTTATTGTGTATTCATTTAGGATTGACGATATGGATAATATAACGAAGCAGGAAAAATGTCTTCTGTATCAGGCAGGGGACGCAGATTCAAAACAGGCGGTGAGTATCTGCCGCCTCGTTGAAGCGCCAAGATGATGTTTTGTCTGGGACAAAATGGGAATAGCGGCGTTATAATGATAAAAAAATCAAAGGAGATTGTGCATTTTATGCAGAGAAATGAACTTTGCTGGTGTGGCAGCGGCAAGAAATACAAGAAATGCCATGAGGAATTTGACGAACGGATTAAAGAATTCAAGTTTGATGTGTTCAAGGGCCAGACCCGTCCACCGAAAA
Organism: Selenomonas sp.; assembly: GCF_024699275.1. The sequence goes on along the minus strand of NZ_JAILPX010000152.1, from coordinate 5,306 downwards.
AAATCATCAACAACCAAGAGGATATCGCCAGAATTCGGGCGGCTGGTGTGATTAATGATGGGGCACTGGACCTGGCGGCTTCGCTGATTAAGCCGGGCGTGGATACGGCTTCCATCGACAAAGCTGTTCAGGAATTTATCGAATCCAAAGGCGGATATCCATCCTGTCTCCATTATGAAGGTTTCCCAAAATCAACCTGTATTTCCATCAATGATGTGGTATGCCATGGCATTCCTTCCCAGAAAACGATTCTCAAAGAAGGGGATATTGTCAATGTGGATATTACCACCACATTGGCTGGTTACTATGCAGATGCATCCCGGATGTTTATGGTGGGGGAGGTTTCTGCGGAGGCAGAACGTCTGGTTAAGGTTACGAAGGAATGCATGGAACGGGGCATCGCTGCTGCCCGGCCTTGGCATTTCCTGGGGGATATCAGTGCTGCTTGCGGTGATTATGCCCATGCCAACGGCTATTCTGTGGTAACGGATTTGGGCGGTCATGGCGTAGGCAAGGATTTCCATCTGGAACCCTTTGTATCCCATGAAGGTCAGGCGGGTACGGGCATGCTGCTGGTACCTGGTATGGTTCTGACGGTAGAACCCATGATCAACCAGGGGAAGAAAGATGTCTATATTGATTCCAAGGACAACTGGACGGTGCGTACGAAGGATAAGAAACTCTCCGCTCAGTGGGAAAAGACGATTTTGATTACGGAAACGGGCACGGAGGTACTTTCGTCGTAATGACTATGTTTAAAGAACTGGGGATTTCCCAGGAAATATGCGATACCCTGGCGAAAAAGGGGATTCGTGAGGCTACGCCGGTACAGGAAAAAGCCATTCCGCTGGCCCGGGCCGGGAAGGACATCATTGTTCAGGCCCAGACGGGCACCGGGAAAACGCTGGCTTTTTTACTGCCCATCCTGGAAAAAATCAAGCCTCAGGTTGAAGTGGCGCAGGCTTTGGTGGTGGCGCCTACCCGGGAATTGGCCATTCAGGTAGCCAAGGTTGCTTCTATTGTAGGAGAGGCTGCAGGCATATCTTCCTTGGTTATCTATGGCGGGCAGGATATTGAGCGGCAGAAGCAGAAACTGCGCCGTCATCCGCAACTGATTATTGGTACGCCGGGGCGTCTCCTCGACCATTTGCGCCGGCAGACCATTGATTTGCGCCATGTCAATAAGGTCGTGCTTGACGAAGCCGATGAAATGATGAAACTGGGCTTCATTGAAGATGTTGAGGTGCTTTTGAAGGCCGCGGCTAATGACCGTCAGTTCATGCTTTTTTCTGCGACCATGCCGCCTCGGGTGAAGGCCTTGGCCGCTCAGTATATGAAGGCACCAGAGAATATCCAGATCAAGAGCGAGCACATTACGCTGGACGCGATTGAACAGGTGATTCTGGATACCACGGAAGAAAATAAAATCGATAGGCTTTGTGAATGCATCAACAGCGATAATCCCTATTTGGCCATGGTATTCTGTCATACCAAGCAGCGGGCCCATATGGTGACTATGGCTTTGGCAGCTCGTGGCTATCTGGTGGACGAACTGCATGGTGACTTATCCCAGGTGCAGCGTGCATTGGTGCTCAAGCGCTTCCGCAAGGCAGAACTGCAGATTCTTTGTGCTACCGATATTGCGGCACGGGGATTGGACATTGAGGGTGTGACTCATGTGTTCAATTATGATATTCCCCATGATACGGAAAGCTATATTCACCGTATTGGCCGTACGGGACGTGCGGGGCAGGAGGGCAAGGCCGTGACCTTTGTCAATGCCCGGCAGTATGATTTGCTGCGCCGCATTGAAGCAGGCATCAAGAGTCATATTCGCAAAGAGCATTCCGAACGCCATCATAAACGGCTGGAAAAGCAGACGAAGATTATGCAGGAAATCAAGCAGGAACGTCAGGCCAAAAAGGCGAAGGCCAAACCGTTATCCAAATATGCGAATCGCAAAGGCGCAGCCCATAAGGGCAGAAATGACCGCAGCCGCCGGGCAAAGGTACGCAATAAATCCAATGCTACGAAACGTTCGCATATGGGTAAGCATTAAGCTTGAAAATTTTACAATAAAGCAGGAAATCCCCCTGTTTAGTCGAAGCTAAATCAATGTAGACTAAACAAAGGGGGATTTGTCATGATTGGGATCAAAAATGTGATTGCAGTAGTTTGCGGTGGGGGACCGGCTCCTGGCATTAACAGTGTGATTTCCGGTGTAGTTAATGAAGCCAATCGCCAGGGGTGGGACGTATTGGGGATGTATGACGGTTTTTCCCGGCTGGCAAGAGGGGAAAAGAATTACATCCGTCTCGAGCCGAAGAATATCAGCCGTATTCATTTAACGGGAGGCTGCATTCTGAAAATGTCCCGTTTTAATCCGACCAAGAAGGAATCGGATTTGCGTACGGTGGTGGAAACTTTGACAGAACTGGGGGTTACCCATCTGGTTACCATCGGTGGTGATGATACAGCTTACAGTTCTGCAGCTGTTTCCGATTATGCGCGAAAGATGGGACGCACCATCAACGTCGTCCATGTGCCCAAGACCATTGACAATGACCTGCCACTGCCGGAGGGGATTCCGACATTTGGCTTTGAAACTGCTCGGGCCTTTGGCACGCAGGAAGTAGAAAACCTGATGGAGGATGCCCGGACCACCAACAATCGCTGGTATTTCACCATTGCCATGGGCCGGACAGCTGGTCATCTGGCATTGGGCATGGGCCGCAGCGCAGGGGCAGCCCTTACCATCATCCCCGAAGAATTTCCGGAGGATAAGATTCCCCTGCAGCAGGTGGTGGACATCATTACCGGTGCCATCGTGAAGCGCTATCTTACCGGTAAGAATTATGGCGTGGCCGTTATTGCTGAGGGCGTCATTGAAAAGATTGCCCCGGAGGATTTCAAAAAGCTGGGCACCGTGGTTACGGATGAGCATGGCCATATCCGCTATAGTGAGCTGGATTTCGGGGAAATTCTCAAGCAGGCCGTGCTGGCTGAAGTCAAGAAATTGGGCATTAAGCTTACCATTATCGATAAGGAAATTGGCTATGAACTTCGCTGTACGGCACCAATTGCCTACGATATCGATTACGCCCGCCAGCTGGGGTATTCGGCGGTACAGTTCTTGAAGTCTGGTGACAGCGGTGCGTTGATTTCCATCCAGGATAATAAGGCCGTACCTATGCGCTTTGAGGACATAAAGGATCCTGCTACGGGTAAAACCATGGTTCGCAAGGTCAATATCGACTCCGTTCACTATCAGATTGCCAGAGGCCTTATGATGCGTTTGGAAAAAGGTGACCTTGATGATCCAGGACTGGCTAATGCCTATCGTATGGAACCGGCAGAGTTCAAAGAAAGATATAGCTATCTGTTCCCAGAGGAACCGAAAGTAACGGCTGAAGCATAACATTACCGATAGGGATTAAGGTGCCCGCTGCTTGCTGGTTCTTTTCCTCTGCTTGGTTTGAGTGCAATGGAAAAGCATCATCAGTCAGCGGGCTTATTGCGGAAATAAGGTAGCGCAGTCCTGTTTAGTGGACTTTTTAGCAAAAAAATCAGCAGAAAATCGAAAAAAATAAAAAAAGGTGTTGACAAGTGCTGCGATATACCCTATAATCTTTTATTGTCAGCCGCCGATAAGGCGCAGCGGTGAGCGGCAAAAGCCAATCGCGTTGAAGTTATCGCGGGGTGGAGCAGTCGGTAGCTCGTCGGGCTCATAACCCGAAGGTCACAGGTTCAAGTCCTGTCCCCGCAACCAATTTTATTGATGGATTGGTTGCTGACAAGATAATGATTATCGCGGGATGGAGCAGTCGGTAGCTCGTCGGGCTCATAACCCGAAGGTCATAGGTTCAAGTCCTATTCCCGCAACCAAATGTAAGTGTTGCTGATATAGCTCAGTCGGTAGAGCGTATCCTTGGTAAGGATAAGGTCACCAGTTCAATCCTGGTTATCAGCTCCATATACGGCGGCATAGCTCAGTTGGCTAGAGCATGCGGTTCATACCCGCAGTGTCCGGAGTTCAAATCTCTGTGCCGCCACCAAATTTGTTTGCTAAACCCCTGATTCAGGGGTTTTATTTTATGGATTTTCTGTTGACGATTAAATTTTTGACTTGTCAAGGTTTTTTGTTGACAGGTTTTTCCAAGTGTGCTAAATTGTATTAGTGACATTGTGAAAGAGTCATAGTTTCTGAGCGTAAGGGGTGTAAATAGAGATGCGCAACAATATCACGTTGGAGTGCACGGAGTGCCATAGCCGTAACTACCGTACCAACAAGAATAAGAAGAACAACCCGGATCGTCTGGAGTTCAATAAGTACTGCAAGTTCTGCAAGAAACATACGACGCACAAAGAGACGAAATAATCGCTTTTGGCGGATTGAACGGAGATGTGAAGTAACTGTGAAGAAATTCATAGACGAAGTAATCGCCGAAATGAAAAAAGTATCTTGGGCGACCAAGAAGGAGCTTGTCAATTATACGGTGGTTGTAGGGATTGCTGTAGCGATTGTCTGTGCTTTGATTTGGTTCTGTGATACTATCTTTGCAAGATTGTTCCACATCATTTTACGGTAGGCTAAGTGAGGGCAGCATGGCAAATGAAGAGATGAATCTGCGACAGGATAATCCTGGCAGAGCATGGTATGTCGTACATACCTATTCGGGCTATGAGAACAAGGTTAAAGCCAATCTCGAGCGCCTGATTCATACGGCCAATATGAGCAACATGATTTTTAATGTTGTGGTTCCCGTTGAGGATGAGGTCGAAATCAAGGACGGCAAGAAAAAGGTCGTTCCGCGAAAAGTCTTCCCAGGCTATGTGCTGGTTGACATGATTGTCGATGAGCATTCCTGGTACGTTGTGCGCAACACTACCGGTGTTACCGGGTTCGTTGGTTCTGAGAAACACCCGATTCCGCTTACCGATGCTGAAGCGAAACGTATCTTGAAGTCCATGGGCGAGGAAGAGCTGAAACCTGAACTCGATGCAGAGGTCGGGGATGTGGTTCGCATCAACTCGGGCGTTTTCGAGAACTATACAGGGACCATTACAGCTATTGATGCTGAAAAGGGACGCCTTAAGGTTTTGGTGGAGGAAACCCCGATTGAACTTGGCTTTGATCAGGTGGAAGAGATTTGATTGAAGCGTTCTAAATCCTTTTTGGGAGGTGAATATAAATGGCAAAGAAAGTTTCTAAGGTTGTAAAACTTCAGGTTGTTGCAGGTAAGGCTAATCCGGCTCCTCCGGTAGGTCCGGCACTTGGTCAGGCTGGTGTCAACATCATGGGGTTC
>NZ_JAILPX010000145.1 GCF_024699275.1 Selenomonas sp. | reverse complement strand
TTGGAGCGGAACACATGGCTCTGCTTCAGCATGCCATCAACCAGGGTCGTCTTACCATGGTCAACGTGGGCGATAATGGCGATGTTTCTCAGATTTTCATTGGTCGTCATACTCATTTTAGTGTAATCTGCCTCCTAAATTCTATAAAGCAAGGAAGGATACAATACTGTATCCCCCAAAAGCTCAACATAACGTATTAATATTAGCGTAAGCCGCCCCACCTGTCAAGGTTTTTCTAGCAATTGAGCTCCAGCTCCACGGGGCAATGATCGCTGCCAAAAATCTCATTGTGGATGGCAGCCTCCTGAATATGCTCCTGCAGACGCTTAGAAGCCACAAAGTAGTCAATGCGCCAGCCGGCATTGTTATCCCGGGCCTTTCTAAGATAAGACCACCAGGTATAAATGCCCGTACGCTCCGGGTACAGGGCGCGGAAGGTATCGATAAACCCTGCCGCCAGCAGTTCCGTAAACTTAGCCCGTTCCTCGTCCGTAAAGCCGGCATTATGATGATTGGTCTTGGGATTTTTGAGGTCAATCTCCTGATGGGCTACATTCAAATCCCCACAGACCACCACAGGTTTCTGTTCATCCAGCTTCATTAAATAAGCCCGGAAAGCATCCTCCCACTCCATGCGATAGGATAGACGTTCCAATTCCCGCTTGGAGTTTGGCGTATAAACCGTCACCAAAAACAGCTCGGGAAATTCCAGTGTGATGACCCGTCCCTCATGGTCATGCTCCTCTATACCTAACCCATAGGTAACATTCAGCGGCTCAATGCGGGAAAACACCGCCGTACCGGAATAGCCCTTTTTCTCGGCACTGTTCCAATACTGCTGATACCCCGGCAAATCAAGGATTGCCTGGTCCGGCTGCATCTTCGTTTCCTGCAGGCAGAACACATCCGCATCCAGCTTGCAGAATGACTCCATAAATCCCTTTTTCAAACAGGCCCGCAGGCCATTGACATTCCAGGAAATAAACTTCATCGCCTATGCCTCCCTATTATAACGCTGTTGTTCCAGTTCAGCCATCGGCCAAACTTCCCCTTGGCGTTTCAACGAGGCGGGAGATATGCCCACCGCCTGTTTCGATATTCATCCCCCTCTGCCGAGGGAGTACTTTCCTACCTCGTTACGGCAACGTCTTAAACTGTCCCAAAGGCCAAAAAACCAACATGGCCTTGCCCTTGATCAGATCAAAGGGCACAAACCCCACATCCGCAAAGCGGCTGTCTTCTGAATTGTTGCGGTTATCCCCCATCACAAAGACCGTCCCCTGTGGAACCGTGGATTTGGGATATTCACTACGGGTAGGCTCCAGAATATAATCCTCCGTCAGCAGCTGATCGTTGACATAAACCTTGCTGGCTTTGATTTCCACCGTATCCCCCGGCGTGGCGATAACCCGCTTGATAAAGTCGCGGCTCCTGTCCCGAGGATATTCAAATACGAGAATCTCATTTTTCTGGGGTTCCCGGAAGTTGTAGATGAACTTGTTGACCACCAGCCGCTCCTGGGATTGCAGGGTTGGCCGCATGGACGGTCCGTCTACGATGTATAACTCCACGATAAACTCGCGGATAAAGAAAGCCAATACCACCGCTATGACGATGGACACCAGCCAATCCTTTGCCTCTTCTCCTAATGAACTCATAAAGGGATCCTCCTCTTGCTGTGTTTTAGCTGTGCCGACTGAACAAAAATAAGGACTGCTCGGAAGCAGTCCCTACCCTCGTTACGCGATTAGCGTTTTTCTTTGATACGAGCAGCTTTACCCGTAAGGTTGCGCAGATAATAAAGTTTTGCACGACGGACAACACCGCGGCTAACAACTTCAATCTTGGCAATACGCGGAGAATGAACCGGGAACACACGTTCCACGCCCGTGCCGTAAGAAATACGACGAACGGTAAAGGTTTCACGAACGCCAACGCCCTGACGAGCGATTACACGGCCTTCGAACACCTGAATACGCTCACGGTTACCTTCGACGATTTTTGCATGAACGCGAACCTTGTCGCCAGGTGCAAAAACGGGAATGTCGCTGCGGAGCTGTTCTTTCTCCAGAGTCTCGATGATGTTCATTTATATTTTCCTCCTTAACCAGACGTTCGTGGCTGACTTATGCCCGCTCAGAGGACCGTCCACATACCTAAGTAGTTTACCATAAAAATTTCCAGGCTTCAATACCCCAAAAATATTTTTTTACAATAAGCCTTGACAAGCAAAAACGAGCTCAGACCCGGCTCAATTTTCATGTACCGTAAACACCGATTGCAAAAGCTTTTGCGTATAGGGATGCTTGGCTTCCTGAATCCTATCTCCCGGCAATTCCTCCACAATCTTTCCCTGCTGCATGACCGCCACCCGATGGCTGATCAGACTGACCAAGGCCAGGTCATGGCAGATGAAAATATAACTCACGCCTTTTTCCCGCTGGATTTTGGCCAAAAGCTTTGCAATGCTGTCCTGTACAGACACATCCAAAGCACTGGTGGCTTCATCGCAGATGATGATTTCCGGTTCCAGAATCAAAGCCCGGGCTATGCCCACCCGCTGACGCTGACCGCCACTTAATTCATGGGGATATCGCAAGGCAATATCTGGAGACAACTCCACCTGTTGCAATAAGTTCACTGCCCGGACTTCAGCTTCCTTATCGCTCACCCGGGTGAAATTCCGTAAGGGCTCACAGATGATATCCCGGATGCGCATCTTGGGATTAAAGGCCGTGGCTGGATCCTGAAAGATCATCTGGATATGCTTAGCCATTTCCCGGCGCTTTGCCCCCGTCAATGAAGTGATGTCCTCCCCTTTGAAGAAGATTTTCCCACTAGTGGCAGGATGCAGCCCCATAATAGTCCGTACAAAGGTGGACTTGCCACAGCCGGATTCCCCCACCAGTCCCAGGGTTTCCCCCTCATGAAGTTCAATGGTCAAATCCTCACAGGCTGTAAACTGGGTACCATCCTTTTGGGTAAAAACCTTGCAGATTTTCTCCGTGGATAAAAGAATTTCCTTATCCGACATAGCGATGTCCTCCAATCTCCGGTACTGCAGCTAAAAGGCTGCGGGTATATTCAGCCTGGGGATGATCGATGACTTCAGCAGTAGCACCATATTCCACCACTCTGCCACCGGACATAACCATGATCTTATCGGCCATATGGGCCGCCACGCCAATATTATGGGTGACGATGATCATCGCAGCCCCCGCCTCCTGAACCACCTGCATCAGTTCCTCGACAATCTGCGCCTGGGTGGTCACGTCCAAAGCAGAAGTGGGTTCGTCCGCCAATAGCAGTTTCGGCGCAAAGGCCAAAGCCATAGCAATTCCCACCCGCTGGCGCATACCGCCACTGAGTTCAAAGGGATAGGATTCCATCACCCGCTGAGGATCCGGCAAATTCATCCGACTGAGCAATGAAGATGCCTTTTTCTGGGCTTCCCCCTTCTTGAGGGAGCTGTGCAGTTGCAGATATTCCACAAACTGCCTGCCAATGGTCTGGACTGGGTTGAGCATATTACCGCTATCCTGAAAGATCATGGCGATATCCTTACCGCGCAGGGAAAGCCATTCCTTATTGCTAAGGTTCGCAAGATTCCGCCCGGCAAAGAGAATTTCTCCCTGGTTTACCTTACCAGTGCCCGACAAGCACCCCAGAATCGCACGGATTACCGAGGTCTTGCCGCTGCCGGACTCCCCAACGATGGCGAGGACCTCACCTGCTTCCAAGTCAAAGCTCACATCTTCCACCATCGGCTGTCCCTGATAAGCTATGGCTATTTTTTTCACATCTAAAAGCATGCTGATTTCCTTTACTTATTGTTCGGCTTAATGAGATTAGTAATCCAATAATAATCCGAAGGATACATCTTCACACCAGCCAAGGCCTTACTGCTGACAATGTTCGTCTGAGGATAGCCCAGGAACAGCGCAGCACCATCATTCATGATGATCTGCTGGATATCGATCATCAGCTGACGGCGTTTGCTCTTATCGAATTCCACCGCCAGTTCATTAAACTTCGCATCCAAAGCAGGATTGCTATAGCCGGAACCATTCTGCGGATTGTCACCGTTATGGTTGGTTTTCCAATACCAGGACAGGAAGATTTCCGGATCGCCGGTATTGGCTGTGGTGATATTGGAAATCAGCAAATCGTATTCGCCCTTGATGCCCATCTGGTCAACCAGATTGTAATCCACGGTTTTGATGTTGATATCAAAGCCCAGCTTCTTGAGGTCTGCCTGTACAGCTTCTGCATAGAGGGGCAATTCGGCCCGGCTGTTATACACCACAAAGTCCAGCTTCAAAGGCTGGCCATCCTTTTCCCGAATGCCATCACCATCCGTATCCTTCCAGCCGGCTTCATCCAGCAGCTGAGCAGCTCTTTCCGGATTATAGGCATTGGGATCCGTCAGTTGGTCAAAACCATAATCCATGGAAGGTGGTACCGGTGCTTTGCCCGGCAGGAAAGTTCCCTTCAGCAACACGTTATTGTAGGTTTCCCGGTCACAACCACAAATCAAAGCTGCACGCACCTTATCATCCTTCAGGATACCTTTTTGATTCAAACGGGCCAGTACCACCCGCAGGGAGGAAATCTCATCCACGTCGAACTTGTCATTCCCCCGGAATGTGTCCATATCCCCCGCTGCGATATTCACAGCCATATCCACTTCTCCAGACTGCAGAGCCATGGCCCGAGTGTTGGGATCGTCGATGGAAGGAACTTCCACCGTTTCAAAGGGCACATCTCCATCCCAATAGTTGGGGTTCTTCTTCATGACCGCCTTTTCCTTGACAAAGGATTCCACCATGTAAGGCCCGGTGCAGATAGGACCTTCTTTGGCAAAATCGCGGCTGCCTTCAGCATTGGTATCTACGATGATAAAGAGCGGGTCAGCCAAGAAGCCCGGCATATTGGGCATGGGCTTTTCGGTCACAATGGTCAAAGTCTGCCCCTCAGCCTTGATTTCCTTGTACTTGAAGAATGTAGCAGCCCGATTGTTCTTGGCAAAGGTGCGTTCAATAGACGCTTTGACCGCTTCCGCCGTCAAGGGATCGCCATTGGAGAACTTTACCCCATCGCGAATCTTGAAGGTCCAGGTCAGATGGTCTTCACTGATGCTCCAGCTCTCAGCCAGCCAGGGCTGTACATTCATCTTTTCATCAAATTTCGTCAGACATTCGCCCAGACCATAGCGCATAACCACCCAGCCGAAATAATTCTGGGTAGGCTCCAGTGTATCGGCAAAGTTCGTGACTCCCACCTTCAGCACGCCTTTGTCGGCACTGCTGTTTTCGCTGCCGCAGCCAGCCAGTATAACCGTCAGAGCGGCACCGCACAAGCCCAAACTCACAGCCTTCCATAACTTCTTGCCATTAAAAATTTTCATTTCTCAATCTTCCCCTTTATAGGATTTATTTATTCCTGCCGTGGATCCAGAACATCCCGCAGGCTGTCCCCCCACAGATTGAATATCGCCACTACGATAAAGATAGCCAACCCAGGATAAAGCATCAGGCCGGGTGCCGTCTGCATATACTGACGTCCCTCATTGAGCATCAAGCCCCACTCCGGTGTAGGCGGCTGTGCCCCGAACCCCAGAAAGGAAAGGCCTGCTATTTCCATCATCATGGTACCAATATCCATAGCCCCGGTAATCACCACCATGGGCAGTACGTTGGGCAAAATATGGCGCCAAAGGATGCTGCAGGTTCTTGCTCCCTGAATCTTGGCTGCCTGAATGAAATCCTGATTCCGCAGCCGCAGCACCAGACTGCGCACCAGCCGGGCATATTTTGCCCAACTGACCACCAGCAGCGCCAGAATGGTATTGACCACGCTGCCCCCTAGGATACCGGCAATGGCTATGGCCAGCACAATCCCCGGAAAGGCCAGCATCATATCCGCAAAGCGCATGAGGATAACTTCCAGCCAACCACCGAAGTAGCCTGCCACCCCCCCCACCAGCGTTCCCACTACAGCCACCAATGCCACCAGGCACAACGCCATAAACAGGGAAACCTGGGTACCACAGAGTATCCGGGACAGGATATCCCGTCCCAATTTATCCGTTCCCAGAATATGCTCCGCCGAAGGATTCTGTAAAACCAGTTTCAGATTTCCTTCCATGGGATCCTGAGGCGCCAGATAAGGAGCGAATACCGCCAACAAAATAATCAGCACCACCAGCCCCGTATAAAATGCAAACAGGCGATTCTCCCGAAAAACCGTCATCAATTTCCCTCCTTTTTCAACCGTGGATCAAGATAAGTATACGACAAATCCACCAAAACATTGATGACCATATAAACAATAGAAATCCAGAGTACAAAACCCTCAATCAAAGGATAATCTCGCATGGAAATCGCCCGCACTGCCATATTGCCGATGCCGGGCCAGGAAAAGACCATTTCGATGACCGCAACGCCCCCCAGCAGCCAGCCAATGGACATGCCTAAAAGAGTAATCAAGGGCAGAATGGCGTTGGGCAGGACATGCTTCCAAAGGATTGCCTGTTCAGAAAGTCCCCGGGCTCTTGCGCCCACCACATAATCCTGCTGCATTTCCTCTAAAAATACCGTACGTACCTGACGGATATACTTGGAAGACATATAGAGAGCCAGCGTCAAGGAAGGCAAAACCATGCCCTCTACCGTAACTGCGGATTTAGCAATGGGAAACCACCCCAGCTTTAACCCAAAAACGTAGAGAAACAGCAGTCCAATCCAAAAACTGGGCATGGACACCCCGATAAAGGATATCCCCCGTACCAGATAGTCCTGCCAGCCATTGCGGTACACCGCTGACCAGATTCCTAAGGGCAAAGAAATCAACAGCACAAAAACTATAGTTGCTGCAGCCAGCGTCAATGTACCGGCAAAGCCCTCTAAAAGCTTGTCTGTAACGGGTTTCTTCGCTGAATAAGACATGCCCATGTCCCCCTGTAGAACACCGCCAGCCCAATTGACGTACTGTACCAGAAAGGGTTTATCCAGCCCCAGCTCTGCCCGGGTCTTAGCCAAGGTTTCCTGGGAAACAATGGTATCCCCAGCCTCCAGCAGCATGGCTGCCGGATCCCCCGGCGCCAGATAGGTCAAACAAAAGGTCAAAAAACTGACACCTGCCAGGGTAATCAGCATTTGTAACAATTTGCCCAAAAATTTTTGCAAAATCTTCCACTCCCTAAATAAATTTATGCATAAGAAAAGCCTGTCCGCATTAAAGCAGACAGGCTCACCATAACAAACTCCAGTAAAATCCCCATCCCCATCGCTCGCGGGTCAAACGGTGATTGTCAATCAGGCAGTTCTCCTGGCTCCAGTTCATCATCATACTGCGTCTTCCCAAAAGGGCTTTTCCCCTTTCAGTGACTTACCTTGTGCAGCATGACTCCCTGTTACAGTGGCGGGACCGCGCTGGCTTATACCAGCTTTTCTATTAAGTCTTCCGACACCTGATCCAATCCATATGAAATCAATCGCATTTTTGCACGACAGGAACAAGTGTACCATCTGTACAAAAATGTGTCAAGTATCACAGCCCTGTGTCAACCATCACAGGCCACCTGTGGCCGATTTCGCCAAACTCTCCATAGGAGAAACGAGGCACAGACGGCTCGCATAGACTGATCAATGGCCAAAGCCAGCCAAGCACCCGCCAGCCCCCAATCCAGTACCTGCAAAAAAAAGGCCGTGACCAGCGGACGCAGAAAGGCAATGCTGACAAAGGAATAGGCTGCCACCTGACTGGTCCGGCCACTGCCCCGCAGAACGCCGGCACAGACCATAGCATGGGCTTCAGGAAAACTTACCGCCGCCACAAAAGCCATAATCAACGCGCCTAATGGCAATAGCGCTGCCTCATGGGAATAGATACTAAAGATTTCTTCCCGGAACACATAGGTACAGATAAAGGATAGCAGGGAAAACAAAAAGCTCCACTTCAGACCAGCCCGCAGCTGCCGCTGCCAATAGGACCAGTCCCCGGCGCCATGAGCATGCCCGGCCAGCACCATATTGGCCTTCCCCAGCCCTCCTGCAAAACAGTAATAGAAATCACAGAAGTTCATGCAGATGGCATGAACCGCATAGGCTGCTGTTCCCAATTCGGCCACCATGCGGGTATAAATCACCATCCCCAGTCGTTCAAATCCCTGTTCGCTGAAGATTCCCGCAAACACCGGCAAAAATTCCTGAAAATAAGCCTTGGTGGGCCAAAAGCTGCTCCACCTAATCCAGTTGCTATTCTTAAACTGATAACCCGTAATGAAAAGTGTCCAGCTGGTACCCAGCACCGTTCCCACCGCTGCTCCTACCACCCCCAATTCCGGAAAAGGGCCCAAACCAAAGATGAAGAGAGCGTTGCCGATGATATTGACCACATTGCCCTGCACATTGGCACTCATCACCTGCTTTGTATGTCCATATCCCAGCTGCACCGCCTGCAATACGGTGGACAGCGTCGTCAAAAACACGCCCAAAAGGGCAATATCCCCATAGGATAAGGCCGCTGTCATATACTCCTCCTCAGCCCCCATCCAGCTTAGAATCCCCTCTAAGTACAGAAAAAAGGCCAGATGCAGGAACCCCATCAATAAAACCATACAAAAAAGTGTCCGCGCCAAAAGCGCAGGCACTTCCTGAAGCTTTTCCTGCCCAAACTTCCGGGCTGTAAGCAGCGTCAATACCGATGCCACAGACCTTACCACACAAAGAAGCATCATCCGGGGCTGGGTGAATATACTCACCGCCGCGATGGCTGTCGTTCCCAATACCCCCACCATGATGATATCCACCGAGCTCAGAAGTACCATAAAAAGGCCCTCCAGAGCAGCCGGCATGGCAATTCCTAAATAATGTCGATCCGATTTTTTGATTTGCACGCCATTACTCTCCTACGATGAAAATTAATATCGTTTAGATGATAACAACACACAATCTTTCTCACAAGCCCCCCGGGGGGATAATTTTTTTCAGCGGATTTTCAAATTCCGCAGATAAGCCTTCTGTTCCGGCCCTATCCGCCGGCTTTCAATGGCCTTCTGAATAGCCTTGTTGTGGGTCCAGCGTTCCAAACGCTGCTCCTCTATAAAGGGAAGCGCTTTTTCATACTGTTTAGCCAGCGCCGTGGCAAAGTACCAGGCAATCATCATGTTGACATAGTACTCCTCTGAACGGATTTGCACCACCATGGACAAATAATTTTCCGTAAAATCCTCATCAAGGAAATGCGTCATCAGCATCCCAATGGCAAAACGCACCGTATAGACTGCCTGACTGGATAGCCAAACCTTTATTTCCACTAACAGAGCCTGTCGATGCTTTTTAAAGATTTTCGGTGACAGCTGGTCGCAGGTGGCCCAATTATTCACATAGGGCAAAAAAGCCACCACTCCCTTTATACAAGTTTCGTAGTCCTTCATTTCCGACAGGATAAAGGCATGCAGCTGATTTTCCTCAAAGTACCGATGGGGAAGCTTCTCTAGGAAAGCTTTCACCTCCCCATCATTCTTAGACAATGCCCTAGCCATATCGCGGAGCAGAGGCGTGCGCACACCAATAACCGTTTCCGGAGCTACCGTAGGCATCAGTTTTCGCTGAAAAGCACCATATTCCTTATCCTGCTGCCTGAATAATTCCTGTTCAATATTCATGTAATCCCGCTCCATTGTTGTTGCCTTAGGTGTGGCTGCTCCCTGCTTCTAGGATTAAGATGCAGGCAGATTTAACCGCCATCTGCAAAGCTCCCTGTAAAGTTGTATGCAGGATTTCTTCGTCCTCGTAGGAAAGGCGGCTGCATATATGCAGCCGCGAGGTCTCAGGCCAGCCCCGGTCTATCAGATACCGGGCAATGCTCTGCGAATTATAACGGCTGTCGGTTAGCATTCCCAACACCTTGTCCGGGGCAAAGGCGATGGCCTCTGCTGCTGGAACCCGGCCATGAAAACTGGCTAATACAGCATCGTGCCAGGGCAGGGATAAACGGGCAAAAGCATACTGCATCGCGCTGATCCCGGGAATCACCGCCAGCTGCTCCACCGGAAACTCCCGTCGCAATGCATCAAGCAGCGAATAATAACCGGGATCTCCGGAAACCATGACAATTACCGCCGCCTGTTTTACCCGCGCCTGAATAAAATGCATCACGCCTTGAATATCAGCTGTTATGGGACAGGTTTCCTGACTTTTCTGGGCAAACTGGCTTAAAGCCCGTCTGCCCCCCACCAGAAACCTTGCTTGCCGAATGGCCTGCAGCCCCTTAGGTACAATATAATCAGGATTACCAGGGCCAATGCCTATCACGATAATCTTATTCTGCTTGTCCATCCAGCACCTCCCCGCCTAACTCCCGGCAAATGTCCCTAGCTGTTTCATCCATACCTAAAAGCTCCCCGGTCAGCGTAACCATCACAGTACCCACCTGCATCTTCTGAAAAAGATAGCGCTGAGCCCGCAGGCTGGCACGCTGGGCCAGTACCTGACAGACCCTTGCCTTCAGACCGGCTTTATCCAGCACCGCCAAGGCGTCTTCTGTGGTATTCGCCTCCAGGATTGCCTGCGTCCCCGCTGTATCCAGGCCAGCAGCTGCAGCATAGGCTGCCATAGTTTCCAGCCGGCCATCTGCAATGCGGTTATGGGTGTAAAAACATCCGGCAGCCACTTTAATCAGTTTGCCGATATGACCAAAGAGCAGAACTCTTGCCACGCCTCGTTGCTGGGCTGCTTCCAGCATAAAACCGATGAAATTGCTGGTCTGTACCATAGCCTGGTTGGGCAGTTTCCACTGGGCAGCCAAGCGCTCCCCAATTTTCCCCGGTACAAAAATCAAGGATTTATATCCCGCTGCCTTAGCCACATCAATCTGAGGAACAAGAGAATTCTTGAACCCCGCCTCCGACATTGGCCGCAAAACTCCCGTAGTACCAATAACCGAAATACCACCTTCCACCCCTAGAATGGGGTTAAGGGTCTGCCGGGCCAGTTCCACTCCAGCAGGAATGGAAATCGTCACCTCCAGTGGAATCTTATCCGTCCCCAGGACCTCAGCCACCGCACTGCAAATCAACTTGCGGGGTCCAGGATTGATGGAAGGCTCCCCCACAGGAACAGAGAGCCCCGGTTTCGTTACTGTGCCAATGCCCTTGCCCGCCTTAAAGACGATTTTCGGTGGAGCTCCCTTCAAATGGCGAATGGTGGTATAGACTGATACTCCATTGGTGATATCCGGGTCATCCCCGGAAAACTTCACCACTTCGGCTGTCAGACCAGTTTCGCACGAAGTGATATCTTTCACGGGAATAACAAGCTCCGTGCCATCCAGGGCACGGAGTTCAATGTTATCCCATTCCTCATGCTGCTCATAGAGCAGAGCGGCCTTCACACCGGCGGCAGCACAAGCCCCTGTGGTATAGCCGGATCTTAATTGTTTTGACATAATGATTCACCTATTTATTCAACTGTCTGCTGAGGAAGTCGCGACCAAAGACCGTCAGCGTATAATAGAGGCCAATCAGGAAGGGAATGTATTCCGCAATCAGGCGCCAGCATACGGCGATAATCCCCACTGTACCAGCTGGCACCGTTTCACTGAACAGCAGTACAAAACCACCTTCAGCTACACCGGAGCCCCCTGGAGTAGGCGTGAAATACAACAGCATATTGAGGAAAATCATGCGCCCCATCACCGTATACCAGTCTGCATCGGTTACCCCCAATCCCAACAACAGGCAGGGAACGATGGCATAAATGCACAATAGGTTCAGTCCCGATTCCAAAAAGACCAATATCATTTTCCAGGGGGACTGCAACAGCAGCGCAATAGCACATTTCGTATCCCGGTAAAAAGCAAAGACCTTACGGCGGCGGCTGTTCCGCATGTGCCGGGTAAAACGGATAACAAAATAATCCAAAGTGCCCAGCCGGGCCCCCACCACAATGGCCACAATCACCACGAAAGCCGTAAGCGTAACAGCCATCAGGGTTTGATTGGAAATACCAGGCAGGATACCCTTATCGTGCAAAAAGATAAAGGGCATGCAGAGCACCAAAAAGAAAATGGACATCAGTGTGCGGACAATGACCAGCACGGTAGCCTTACCCGTAGGCACTCCCGCATGGCGCAAAAACATCAGCTGCGCCACCGCCCCTCCTGTAGCACCAGGAGTCAGCAGGGCCAAAAAGTAATTGCCAAAGACCACCTGCACCGCCTGATAGAGAGTAATTTTTTCATGAGAAATCTTCACCATATGCATCAGACGGCTGCCGTCAAAGAACATTCCCAGTCCCACGGCTAAAATAGCCAGCCCGATGGACCAGGACTGAAAGCGATCTAAATTTTTCAGGGTATTGATATCAACGGTTGTATAGATAACCACGCCGGAAATAATGACCACCAGCAGGATTAAGACCATAAACCGTTTGTAAACTTTACTCATGCAAACCGTCCCTTGGGATCGTTATTTTTTCTTACCGTTCTTCTTCATGAGCCGCATAGGCACTATGATTGTGGATGGACTCGTAATTCTCGCATTCCACCGAGAACCAGCCCAGCCCTTCCAGCTGGCGCAAGGCCAGCACCGTATCCCGCAGGATATCCTCCACGAACTTGGGATTTTCATAGGCAGCTTCCGTGACAAACTTCTCATCTTCCCGCTTCAGCAGCGGATAAATTGACGATGAGCCCTGTTTTTCCACCAGTTCCGCCAAATCCTCAATGTAGATACAATCGTAGCCCTCCTTAAAGCGCAGCTGAACCCGGGCCACAGAGCGCTGATTATGGGCTCCGTAATTGGAGATTTCCTTGCTGCAGGGACATAAGGAAGTAAACGGCACCTCCACCCCTAACTGGAATTCCATGGGCTTGCCCTTTTCCTTGCGGCCAGTAAAACTGCAATCCAAGTCCAGTACCGAGCTGCGGCCACTGACTGGTGCTGTCTTATCCACAAAATACTTAAAGGAAAGCTCCACTTCTGCAGCATGGGCCTCCAAACGCTCTAAAGCCTCTGCCAGCATATTTTCCATCTCCGGCTCAGCCAAGGGTTTCTTGCTCCAGGGCATCAGGATTTCCAGGAAGCGGCTCATGTGAGTGCCCTTGTACTGACTGGGCAGTGCTACGGTAAAACGCACCCGGGCCAGCACCTGCTGATAGCTGCCGTCTTTGGTCTTGATCAAAAATGGCAGATGCGCCTCCTTGATGCCCACCTTCTGTATGGCGATGCCCCGTTTATCCTGGCGGTTCTGTACGTCCTGCATCTTTAGCTCCTCGTTTCGTATTCCACTGGGTCTTCCACACCGGCTTCGGCAAAGCCCTGGAGCCGCAGCTTGCAGCTGTCGCAGACACCGCAGGCCTTTTCGCCCCCCTTGTAACAGCTATGGGTAAACTGCAACGGTGCTCCCAGTCTGGACCCCAGCTGCACGATTTCCTTTTTGGACAAATCCTGCAACGGCGTTTCAATGGTGATTTTCGTACCCTTTACGGCAGTGGCCGTGGTTGCATAATCCGCCAGGCTTTGGAACTTCTGAATAAATTCCGGGCGACAATCCGGGTAGCCAGAATAATCCACGGAATTCACACCAATGTAGACATGGGTCGCCCCCACCACTTCTGCATAGCCCATGGCATAGGACAGGAAAATCAAATTGCGGGCCGGCACATAAGTAATGGGTACATCCTTCCGGTCCACATCGCCCTCCGGCACATCAATATGACTGTCTGTCAGTGCCGAACCACCAATGGCCTCCATATTGGTTTCGATAATCAAATGTTTAGGCACATCATAAAACTTGGCGATTTTTTTTGCCCCCTCCAGTTCAATACTATGACGCTGATGATAGTTAAAACTGATGGGATATACTTCATAGCCTGCTTCCTTGGCCACAGCCATACAGGTACAGCTGTCAAGGCCGCCAGACAGCAGTACCACTGCTTTTTCTTTTGCCATTTCTTACCTCTCCTTAAAAATCAACCACGAATGGCCTTAATGGCTGCAGCCACATCCTCTGCTCCGTAAACAGCAGAACCGGCTACCAGCACATTGGCTCCAGCTTCCTGTACCAGTTTACTGGTTTCCGCATTGATGCCGCCATCCACTTCAATATCACAGGTAAAGCCCATGTCTTCAATGGTATGATGCAGCATATGAATCTTTTCCAACTGGGAGGTGATGAATTTCTGTCCCCCAAAGCCCGGATTCACCGTCATAATCAGCACCATATCCACATCCGGCAGAATCTCTTCCAGCATGGCCAGCGGTGTCCCCGGATTCAGGGCAATCCCCGCCCGGCAACCAGCAGCTTTTATCTGCTGGATAATGCGATGATGATGACGGGCCGCTTCCCAATGGAAGGTGATGATATCGGCACCAGCTTCCGCAAAGGTTTCGATATGATTTTCCGGATGCTCCACCATCAGATGCACATCAAAAACCGCCTTACTGGTGGGACGCAGGCTTTTTACCACCAGGGAGCCCAACGTGATATTGGGCACAAAGCTGCCATCCATTACATCGATATGAATATAGTCCGCACCGGCATCGGTTACCTTCTTAACCTCATCAGCCAGATGAGCAAAATCCGCCGACAATATGGAGGGAGCAATCTTAATCATTTATATTCCTTCTTTCGTTTCACTTCTTGCGCTTCCTGAATTTCTTTATAGATGGTTCGATAAGCATCATAACGCTCTGAAGAAAGCTTCGCTTCTGCCAGCGCCTCCTTGATGCCACAATCCGGTTCATGGGTATGGCTGCAGGGTGTAAAGCGGCACTGGCCTAAATAGGGACGAAACTCCGGGAAATACCCCGCCAAATTCTCCAGGGGAATTTCCCCCAGTTCCATAGCACTAAACCCAGGCGTATCTACGATAAATCCCTGTTCATAGGGCAAAAGTTCCGCCACCCGGGTGGTATGCCGCCCCCGCTTGATCTTATCGCTGACCTGGCCGGTAGCCAGGGATAAGCCCTCGTCCAGCGCATTTAAAAGAGATGACTTCCCCACGCCGGAGGGTCCGGCAAACACCGTGGTCTCACCGGCCAACGCCCTTTGCAATTCCGCCAGGCCCTGCTTTTTCTTAGCAGAAACCCGCAGGACCGGATAACCGGCCTGCTCGTAGATATCCAGAAGACTTACAATATCTCCGTCGTATAAATCCACCTTATTGACACAAATCTGAATATGCGGCAGTCCAGACCATTCTGCCAATACCAGGAAACGGTTCAGGAGCAGCGGATGCAAGTCCGGCTGAGCCGCCGCAAAGGTCAGCATGACCTGAGTGACATTGGCAACGGCCGGCCGGCGCAACAAACTTGCCCGGGGCAGCTGTTCTTCCACTACACCGGTGCCATCCGGCAGCCGGCCAA
Organism: Selenomonas sp.; assembly: GCF_024699275.1. Next base: position 25,926 of record NZ_JAILPX010000145.1, on the reverse strand, counting down.
TCATCACCCTATCCCCAGGAACAACGCCCTGACTTTTACGCGTCTTCTTAAACTTCCCCCGCAGTTTGCAGGTGACCAATTCCCCTTCGGTCTGGACATAGAAGAAGCTGTTATAGGCCTTGATTACCCGGCCTTCCTCTAAATGCATACACGATCCTCACTAATCCATCCTGTCTTCTCAGCGGCTCTTGCTGGTCTCATTGGGTTTAGGTGCCACAGTCTCCTGCTTGCCGCTGTTCTTCTTATCCTGCTTATCATTCTTGCCCTCGTCCATCTTGCCGGCTTCTGCCACCACCAGATGGATGGATTCCCCCTCCAGGGCTTCAGCTCCGCCGCCGGGACTTTGGCTGATAACCGTACCTACAGCCTGCTTACTGGCCTTTTTCTCCACACTGCCCAGACGGAAGCCTGCGCTGGTCAAAGCCTTACGAGCCGCATCCAATGGCAGTCCCGTTACATCCGGCACAGAAGCTTTCTTTTCCTTCCTGCCCTTGCTGATGACCAAATCCACACTTTCGCCCTTGGTCACCCGGGAACCTGCCCGAGGATCGGAAGAGATGACCACACCAGCCTCTTCATCCTCCGAAGCCTTTTCCGTTACCAGACCAACCTTCAGCCCCATCTTCTCAATCTTGGCAATGGCATCGGCCTTCTTAAGGCCTCGCACATCTGGCATTTCGATATTTTCGCCGCCCTTGCTGACCTTGATGGTGACCAGGCGTTCCTCCTTGACCTTGGCACCAGCTTCTGGATTTTGGGAAATAACCATCCCCGCCGGCACTTCGGCACTGAACTCTTCATCCACCATAACCCGCAGGCGCTTGTCCTCCAAAATCTGCTTGGCCAGGGTCATCTGCTTGCCCGTAACATCAGGGACTTCCACTTCGGCAGTACTCCAGAACTTGCCAAAGCTCAGAAAAGCCCCCACAAAGAAGCCCATCATCAGCACCATAACCAGGCCTGCGATAAATTTCTTTGATTTGAACAGCGACTTATCCGACTTTTCTTCTTCCTCATAAACCGGTTGCGCATAGCGTTCGCCACGGCTGACCAGCGGCGACTCCTGCACCCTGGGCAACACCTGAGTGGCATAGGGATCAGCAGTACCAGTACTATAACCGCCCAGCATCTGCTGGGCCTGAATGATATCCTGCACGAGCTCACTGCTGCTGGGACGCATATTGGCATCCTTCTGCATGGCACGAGATACGATGGCCTCCACCACCGGTGGAATTGAAGGATCTATCTGCCGCAATTCCCGGGGACGCTCCTGCAAATGCTTCATGGCGATGCTCACCGGCGTCTCCCCCGTAAAGGGAAGCTCACCTGTCAGCATCTCATACATCACCACCCCTAAGGCATACACATCTGACCGGGGGGTAATCATAGTTCCCTTAGCCTGTTCCGGCGAAAAATAATGCACCGACCCCACCACATTGCCCGTATAGGTCATGGTGGATTCCGTCACTGCCCGGGCAATACCGAAGTCCGCCACTTTAGCGCTGCCATCCGGCATCATCAGAATGTTATGGGGCTTGATATCGCAATGGACCAGATTATTGGCATGGGCATGAGCCAGCGCGCTGGCAATATCCCGCGCCACATGCAGGGCATCGGCTACACTCAGGTGCCCCACCTGCTTAATTCGATCCTTCAGGGTACTGCCCGGCACATATTCCATGACAATATAATGCTCATCTCCCGTCATTCCCACATCGTAGATGTTGACGATATTGGGATGAGTCAGCTTAGCTGCTGCCTGCGCTTCCCGATGGAATTTCTCAATAAATTCCGTATCCCGCTTAAATTGTTCATGGAGAATTTTTACGGCCACTGTACGGTCCAACAGAACGTCTCTGGCCTTATACACATCAGCCATGCCACCGCCGCCAATGAGCTCCTGTAATTCATATCGCTTATCCAAGACACGCTGGTTCATTGAATTTCTCCTTCCCCAAGGCTTCTATCATTAATTTTGTAAACTCAGGATTATTTTCCGGGCAATAGGTGCTGCCTCGGTACCGCCGCCACCACCATTTTCCACGATAATGGCAAAGGCGATATTGCGGTTGCGCAATTTTGCCGAACCGATAAACCAGGCATGGTCCTCACCCTGCGGATTCTCAGCAGTACCTGTCTTGCCAGCCACTTCCACGCCGCTGACCTGGGCGGCTTTACCGGTGCCCTTGGTAACCACATCTTCCATATAGCTGTAAATCTTAGCCGCCATGGATTCCGTAGTTACCGTCAGCCATTTTTCCGGACTGGCACCATGCACCACCAAACCGCCAGGAGTTATTACATCCTGGACCAGATAAGGCTTCATCACCTTACCTCCATGAGCAAAGGCTGCTGCCAGCATGGCCATATGCATAGGCGTTACCAGAAGGGTGCTCTGTCCAATGGCTGTCTGCGCCTGATCACCAGTGCCCAAATTGCCAAAATCCGGCAGATGCGCGCTGGTCATCACGATTTCACCACCAATAGAACGATCAAAACCGAACCGGGTAAACGATTTATGCAGCTTGTCATCCCCCAGGCGCATGCCCAGGGTTCCAAAGGTCACATTACAGGATACCGTCAAGGCCTTGCGCAGATCCAACCGGTTGTGAACAGCACCATGACTTTCCTGAATGGTATGACCGCCGCCCACATCCAGCACACCAGGGCAGTCAAAGACTTCCTGTTCATTGGTAACGCCCTCCGTCAATGCTGCATCGGCAATCATAGGCTTAATCGATGATCCTGGCGGATACAACCCTTGTACTGCGCGGTTCAATAGCGGCCCCCCCACTTCCTGGGACAAGGTCTTCCAGTTAGCCTCCACATTATTGGGATCATAGGAAGGGGAGCTAACCATTGCCAGTACTGCACCAGTATCGGCATCCAGCACCACCACAGCCCCCTTACGGCCATTCAACCCATCATAGGCGGCCTGTTGGGCATCGGCTTCAATGGTGGTCTTGATATCATTACCTTTATCCGTCTGCAATAATTGCGCCAGAGGTCCTAATTTGCTCATATCCGCAGTAAGGCCCAAAAGTTCACGATTGGCATGGCCTTCCAATCCCGCACTGCCAATGTTCTCACCATTGTAGCCCGTAATGTGAGCCATGACCTCTCCCAGCGGATAACTACGGGTACCATCATCCTGCGTCTGGGCCAGTACCCGCCCATGAGCATCATAAATCGTTCCCCGGCGTATATCCGCCTTGGCTGCAGCTCCCCGCATATTCAGGGGATTTTCCGCCAGTTCCTGACCTTCCCAAACGGCCAGATAACCGATATAGAGGGATAATACCGCCACCATAATCAGCAGAAAGGCTGCCACTTGCAGGATTTGTCGTTTTAATTTCCAATCAGACATTTTTCTGCTGCTCCTTGGTTAATGATAATAACAGGGCCAGCAAAATAAAGCTGGACACCATGGAACTGCCGCCATAACTCACAAAGGGCAGGGTAATTCCTGTAAGCGGCAGGAATTTGGTAACACCCGCAATGATGATGAACATCTGCAGGAGTATCAGAACACCGCACCCCGCCATCAACAGCGCTTCCGTTGTATTCTTAAGCCGCAGAGCACCCTTGATGCCCCGCCAGAACAACAGAACATAACCAATAATCATCATGAGCCCTGCCGTAAGCCCCATCTCCTCCACGATGGCCGAGAAGATAAAGTCCGTATGGACCTCGGGGATGAAACCGGGATGGCCAAAGCCAAAGCCTGTCCCCCAAAGCCCGCCAGTGCCGATGGCAAAAAGCGACTGCACCACCTGATAGGCCATGCCATTTGGATCAGCCCAAGGATCCAGCCAGATATCAAAACGCACCCGTACATGACCGAACATGGCATAACTGATGGCCGCTGCCACTCCCATAAAAGTCAGGGCCAGAAACACATAAGATTTACTGCCCGTAGCCATATAGGTCATGAACACCGCCATGCCGAAGAACAACAGTGCCGACCCCAAATCCTTTTCCACCACGAACATCAGTACCGCCATCCCCCATATGCAGATCAGCGGCGCGATAAACCGCAAGGGCGGCAGCCGCAGGAATATGAATTTATGGGCTGGTAAAGTCAAAACCCGCCGATGGTCTGACAAATAAGACGACAAGAAAAACACAAGGATGATTTTGCCAAATTCCGAAGGCTGCAGGGAGACCGGCCCTAACACCAGCCAGTTCTTGCTGCCGCCGATTTCCGTACCGAATAACAGCGGTAATCCCAGCAGCATTACGCAGCCCAGCCCCAAAAGATAAGGATAACTGAGCATCCTCCTTATGCGGGGCCAGAGCCGGATAACCAAGAACATCACCAGCATAGCTATGCAAAGCCACTGCATCTGCCGCAGCAGCAGAGCCGGCTTCAACCGGGCAATCTCCACCAATCCGATGCTCACCAGCATCAGGATAATGGGCAGGATAAAGGTATCCAAATGACGGCGAATCACCACCAGCTGAATGATGATGGTTAAAAATATAATCACCAGTAAATAGGGTACATAGGTCAAAGGATCCTGCAGGATATTATTGGTCACCTTTTGCACAGAGCCCTGCATCTTCAAGTATAACACCGCCATACCGCAGAGGAAAATCCCCAAAGGTGCCGTCAAGAGTCCCCAGTTCTTCATGTGAGACTCACCACCACGGCAGTAACATTATCCGTTCCGCCATCGGCAAGAGCGGCATTGACTAAAACCTTGGCCGGATTCTCATGATTCTCCCTCAGCAGACGGACGATTGCTGCGTCCGTCACATGCTTCATCAATCCATCAGTAGCCAACAGGAAGATATCACCAGCATTAACCGTCAGCTTGCCACTGTCTACCTGCAGATTTTCCATGGCCCCCACTGCCCGGGTCAGCATATTTCGCTGGGGATGATTTTGGGCTTCCTCCCGGGTAATGGTCCCCTGCCGCACCAAATCTTCCACATACGAGTGATCCTGGGTAATCTGCTCCAAAATCTGGCTGTCCCGCCGCAGAACGTATAAGCGGCTGTCCCCCACGTGGGCCCAGCTGCCATGGTCGGACTGCTCATCGATATGGAGCAAAGTAGCCGTGGTTCCCATACCTTCACACCCCGGATTCTCCAAAACATACTGCCGTATAGCCCGATTGGCCAGCAGTATGGCCTGACACAAATCCGCCTCGCGGACAACAGCCTGACCAGTCAGGAGCTGCCGAACACTATCCACCAGCATCTGACTGGCTACCTCACCTGCGGCCTCGCCGCCCATGCCATCTGCTACAGCGTAGACATTGACATTGGGTAAAACCGCCAGATTATCTTCATTTCCCTGACGCACTAACCCCACATCTGTGGCTTCATATACTTGCTGCAATTTGTTCACCTCTCGAACCTTAGGGTAACCATGCCAATGCGGATTTCATCGCCAGGCTTCAGATAGGCCCGGCCCTCCAAAGGCTGACCGTTTACATAGGTATGATTTACGCTGCCTAAATCCTCAATGACATATTGTGCGCCATGAAGAAAAATCGTTGCATGCCGATGAGATACAAAATTCTCAGGAATGCGTACATCATTTTCCGCTCCCCGGCCAATGGTTATTTCCTCCTGAAACGCAAAGCGTCGTCCCTGGAGCTCCTCCTCCTGGGCTTCCAGCACCGTAAGCAGCGCCTCATTCTGCTTAACCATAGGCTTACGCTGCCGCTTCATTTCCCCTCTGACCTCACCAAACATCTTGCGGGACAGGCTTACGGTAAAATAGATCAGCCACAGGAGCATGCCATACTCCAGCACTACTCTGGCCACCTTAATGGCCATTGCCGCACCTTGCATCAAATCACCTCGTATAGTAAAACCGTAGTCCCGATCTGAATTTCATCACCGGAACATAAACATAACGAATCCACCAACTCACCGTTCACCAGCGTGCCATTGGTACTCTGCGCATCGTAGAGAATATGACGGTGATTTTCGTAGGCAATCCAAGCATGCAGCCGGGATGCCTTCGTATCGGTAAGAATGAACTCATTTTTTTCCCGACGGCCGATGTAGATCTGCCCTTCTCCCAGTTCCAGATAAGCATCCAGGTCTGGCCCCTCGATGACCTTCAGTGAAGCAAGTTTCACTTCCTGAGGCAGGTTCAATGGCTGCCGGCTGCCCAATTGGGGCTTGGCCAGCACCAAAGTATGGGGCTCATCACAATCAGGAGCTGGTTTCTCTTCCTCCGTAAAACGGGCTTTCAAGGCAAAGGTGCCCCGCTGCTTTTCCACATCTGCCTGACAGAGTATCGTCAATTTTCCCTGCATGATATAATCCTGCAGGATGACCTGTTTTTCTGCCACGGCGTACAAATCATCCATAATCCGCTTAGCGCAAAGGCGCTGATAATCCTCCTTGGCCAGGAAGAATACATATTGATTGGGCACTCTGCGCCGGGACTTTCCCTTGCCCTGCCGGGCAATCTCTTTTTCCAAGGCCTTGCTGAGCTCCACCGGTTCTAAATCACTGCTGAACCTCTTGTTGAAAAAACCTTCGATATGATTTTCCAAAAACGATTCAATCTTGCCAATGCCCATAGAGAAACACCTCTAATCCTGCAAATGCTTATTGCGCAACTGGCCGCAGGCCGCCTGGATATCCGTGCCCATCTCCCGACGCACCGTCACGTTGACATGATGGCTGGCCAGATAGCCTTCAAACCAATCGATTCTTGCCTTGGAGGGACGCAATAGATTGCGCTCCACCACGGGATTGATGGGAATCAGATTGACACTGGCCAACTGGCCATGCAACAATGCTGTAAGCTCTTTGGCCTGCTTTTCCCCATCATTCAACTGATCGATCAGGATGTACTCGTAAGTCACCCGCCGCTTGGTGGTATCGGCGTAATGTCTGGCTGCCGCCACCACATCCTGGAGAGGATACTTGCGATTGATGGGCATGATTTCCGACCGCAGTTCCTGACTGGGGGCATGCAATGATACCGACAGGGAAATGGGCAGCCCCTCCTCAGCCAGTTTGTACATACCCGGTACGATTCCCGAGGTGGACAAGGTAATATTACGGTACCCCAATCCCAAGGTATAAGACTCGTGGACCAAGCGCAGGAACTTCACCACTTCCTCATAATTCATCAGCGGTTCCCCACTGCCCATAATCACCAGGGTATCCACCTTGCCGCCGGATTCTTCCCGCAGCATATCGTTGATGATAACGGCCTGGGAAAGAATCTCTCCCGCAGTCAGGTTTCGGGCCATACCATGTAACGTGGAAGCGCAAAAAGCACATCCCATATTACAGCCGGCCTGGGTGGACACGCAGATGCTGTTACCATAAGGCTGCCGCATGAGCACCGTCTCGATGGCAATACCGTCGGCAAATTCCAACAGGAACTTCGTGGTCTTTTCATCCTGAGAATCCAGCCGGGCCGTGATTTTCGGACGGCCAATGGTAAAATTCTCCGCCAATTGCGCACGCAGTCCCTTCGGCAGATTGGTCATGGCCGCAAAATCCGCCGCGCCTCGCTGATAAAGCCATTCCGCAATCTGCTTTGCCCGGTATTTCGGCACCTTATAGGGTTCCAGCACGCCCTGCAACTCCGCTAAGGTCATGCCAAATAAATTCGTCACTGTCTCTTATCCTTTCGCTTTGCGCAGCCGCGCGATAAAGAAGCCATCCGTACCATCCCGCTGCGGGTAGAGCTGAACCATCATCGTCTCCCTTTTCTGCGGCAGAAAATATCCCGTCTGCTCCAGGGTAAACTCCGGGTGTCGAGTCAGGAAAGACTCCACCACCTCATCGTTTTCAGCAGCATCAATGGTACAGGTACTATAAACCAGTACCCCGCCCGCTTTCAGTGCCCTGGCAGCACTATCGAGAATTTCTCCCTGCAAGGGCGGCAAAGCCGCAAGCTCTTCCGGACGCTTGTTCCAGCGGGCATCCGGCTTGCGCCGCAGAACCCCTAAGCCTGAACAGGGCGCATCCACCAGTACCCGGTCAGCCATCGCTTCATACTCTTCTCCCACTTCCCGGGCATCCAGCAAGGTGGGCTCAATAATCGCTATGCCCAAACGCTGGGCATTTTCGGCAATGCGCTCCAATTTATGCTCATAAATATCGCCCGCAACAATACGACCCTGATTCTTCATCAAAGCCGCCATATGAGTAGTCTTACCTCCAGGAGCACTACAGCAGTCGATAATCAATTCTCCGGGCTGGGGATCCACCACATGGGCCACCAACATGGAGCTTTCATCCTGAACCTGACAAAGCCCTTCCTGTAATGGAGCCAAATTATCCAAAGCTCCGTGAGCCGTTACACGAAGGCCCTCCGGCGCCCACCGGCTTTCCTCTACCTCAGCCCCCGCTTCCTGCAAAGCGGTCATCAACTGAGGACGGGTGGTCTTTAACGTGTTGGTCCGCAGGGACAATACCGGCTGACCATTGTCAAAGGCGCAAAGGGCCTCTGCCTCAGCGAAGCCAAACTGCTTGACCCAGCGTTTAACCAGCCAATAAGGATGCTGACTCTTCAAGGCCAGCCCTTCCGTGGCCCTGCCCTTTCCTTCCGGGAAGCTGGCCTTTTCCGGCTCCCGCACAGCAGTGCGCAGCACAGCATTGACAAATTTCACCGTGCCGGCATGACTGTACTTCTTGGTCAATTCCACAGCCGTATTACAGGCTGCTGAAGCCGGTACCTTATCCAGATAGAAAATCTGGTAAAGGCCCAGCCGCAAAATCTCCCGCACCATAGGTGGAATCTTCTTCAAGGGGCGGTTCACATAACGGCGCAGAATCCAGTCCAGGGTATCTCCGGCCTTCACCGCACCATAGACCAGTTCTGTCACAAAACGACGGTCCTGGTCACTGAGTTCCGTTCTGCGCAAATGGCGGGCCAATGCCACATTGGCATAGGCCCCCTCCTCATGCACTTCATTTAATATCTGAATCGCGATCTCCCGCGCTTTATCCATTCGCTTGCTCCTTGGGAATAATGATTTTCTCCAACTGGGCACGGACTTCCTCCATGTCCACATGGGTATTATAGCAGGGGCCATTGGGACGAATGTTCAATACCCCCACTGCCGGCAAAGGATAGACATCCTGAATGCCGCTCATCAGGTCCCGCTCACAGGCAATGGCCAGCACTGCCTGTGGCCGGGTATTATAGACTATCTGCCGGGCCAGTGTTCCTCCTGTGGCCACAAAGAAATGGAATCCCATCTCATCGGCCAGGTTCACCAACGCCCCCACATCACAGCCACCACATCGCCTGCAGTTATGGGGATCCCGCGTGATTTTATGGGGACAGGTGGCCAATTGCAGACAGTGCGGTGTTACCACCAGCAGCTTATCCGCCGGCACCCTTATCCCCATACGATTGAACATCAAGTTACTGGTGGCAATAAAGGAGCCTTCCAACTGCCGCTTATGGACATGAAAAAACTTAGCCACATAAACCGCCACGGGAAACAGCAAATTGATCAGCTCATAGTTCTGCCGTTGTAAAAAGGGCAAATAGGGCCAGCCCTTCACCGCCAGCACCATATTGAAGATTGCCAGCAAAGCACCGCCACTGATCAGGGCAAAAAAGCCCCCCACAATAACAGGCAGCGGCTCTGCAATCTCCGCCAGCCCTAATCGGGCAACATGCCAAATACCATAAAGCAACAGGGATGCCAGCAACGTTGTCAACAACAGAATGCCAATAAACAAACGCTTCTTATGCCTGCCCGGCAATTTCACATTCTTCGTTTTCTTTTTTTGGGTAGAATCAGTCATGGATACCTCCAACAACGCTCCCCCCTTACTTCCCATAAACTCAGCTGAACTGGGCACCAACGGCAAAACCGTGACCATTCAAATAGTCCTTTGCCTGCATTTTTTTCTTGCCCGGTGCCTGAAGCTCCAGGATTTCCAGAATTTCATCACCTGCCGCTGCAAAAAGTCCTGCCTTCTTGTCGGCCTTCACAATGGTACCGGCAGAAGCAGACGCTTTCTCCCCTGTACAGCGGGTACGCCAAATCTTATATTTTTCTCCATCCAAATGAGTATAAGCCCCTGGCCAGGAATTAAGGCCCCGCACCAGATTATGCACATCTTTGGCCGTCTTAGACCAGTCAATCTGGCCTGTGGTCTTGGTGAGCATGGGGGCATAATTGGACTCCGCCGGCTGCGGTATGCGTTCCAATGTGCCATCTGAAAGCTTTGCCAGTGTATCCATAAGCACCTTGGCCCCCATCTCCATCAGTCCGTCGTGAACCTCAGCCAAAGTCGTATCCTCGCCAATGGGCAATTCCGCCTTTAACAGCATATCCCCTGTGTCCAGACCAGCATCCATAAACATGGTGGTAACACCGGTCTTTTCCTCCCCGTTAATTACACACCACTGCATGGGAGCCGCCCCCCGATAGCGGGGCAGCAGAGACGCGTGCACGTTAATGCAACCATACTCCGGAATATCGAGAATCTGTTGCGAGAGAATCTGGCCAAAGGCCACCACCACCATCAAATCCGGCTGCATAGCCGCCAGTTGCGCGGTAAAATCCTCCGTCTTGATTTTCACCGGCTGATAAACCGGCAGGTCATGAGCCTCGGCCCAAGCCTTAACCGGTGAAGGCAACAGCTTCTGTCCCCTCCCCCGGGGTTTATCCGGCTGGGTGATGACCGCAATCACCTCACACTGCTCGTGAAGGGCTGCTAAACAGGGCACCGCAAACTCCGGCGTCCCCATAAACACTACGCGAAATTTCTTCACGACTGACTCCCCCTATGAACACTGGTGGCAATATCGATAAAGAGCCGGCCCTCCAAATGATCCAGTTCGTGCTGGATGCAGCGGGCCAAAAGCCCCGTGGCCGTCAGGTGCTGTCGTTTGCCCCGGCGGTTCATAAACTCCACTTTGACCTTGGCAGCCCGTTCCACTTCCCCATAAATATCCGGTACAGAAAGGCAGCCTTCCGTATCCACGACAGCCCCTTCCCTATACGTGATGACCGGGTTGATGAGTTCCAACAGGCCATGTTCATCCTGACAGTCAATAACCACCAAACGGATATTCCGGCCCACCTGAGGAGCAGCCAGTCCAACCCCATCGTTTTCATACATGGTCTCGGCCATGTCATCCATGAGCTTCTTCAGTTTTTTATCCACCCGTTCAATCGGTTCTGATATTTGTTTCAAGGCAGGATTTCCCGCCTTCATGACTTCTAATAATGCCATATATTCTCCTTATTTATTCAATTTCCCCGCACCAACAGCTATCTGCAGTACCGTTTCCCCTGCCTTTTTCAGAGACTCCAGCGGCAGGTACTCAAAGCGGCCATGGAAGTTAGCCCCGCCAGTAAAGATGTTCGGACAGGGCAGACCCATAAAGGACAGCCGGGCACCATCCGTACCGCCGCGAATAGGCTGCACATCCGGTTCAACACCAGCGGCCTTCATGGCCTCCTGAGCCAGCTTCACCACATACATATTGCCATCTTCAATCTTCTCCAGCATATTGAAGTAAACATCGTGATGCTTGACTTCCACCCGGCCTTCGCCATATTTTTTATTGAAGAAAACCGCCAGCTCATCCAGATAAGCCTTACGCTGCTCAAACTTCTCCCGATTATGGTCACGGATCAGCATGGTCATGGTGCAGTTTTCCACATCACCGGTCATTTTGTAGACATGGAAGAATCCTTCATGCCCTTCCGTATACTCCGGTTTTTCACCAGCTGGCAGCATCTGCTGCCATTCCGAAGCCATGGACAGCGCATTGATCATCTTGTTTTTGGCATCACCCGTATGCACGCTCACCCCGTGAAACTCAATCACAGGATTGGCCGCATTGAAATTTTCGTATTCCAGCCCCCCCAACTCACCACCATCGATGGTATAAGCAAAATCAGCAGCAAATTTCTGTACATCAAAGCGATCTGCACTGCGGCCCGTTTCCTCATCCGGCGTAAAGCCCAAACGAATCTTGCCATGCTTCACCTCCGGATGCTGTACCAAATATTCCACGGCGCTGACAATTGCCGTCACGCCGGCCTTGTCATCTGCCCCCAACAGCGTAGTGCCATCGGTGAACATGATATCCTGACCCTTATACTTCAACACCTCGGGAAATGCTTTTGTGGAAAATACGATATTTTTTTCCTGATTGAGAACGATATCCTGACCATCGTAGTTTTTGCAAATCCATGGCTTGATATCCCTGCCGGAAGCCGACGGGCTGGTGTCCACATGGGCAATGAACCCAACCACCGGCGCATTGTCCATGCCATTGGCCGGCAGTGTAGCCATCACATAACCATGATTATCGAGTTCCACTTCGCTAAGCCCGATTTTTTTCAGCTCTTCGGCCAAGTGCTTCGCCAGCACCATCTGGCCCGGCGTACTGGGGCAAGCCTTGTCATTGTCCTCATCAGACTGGGTATCAAAGCTCACATAATCCTTGAACCGCTTTACTAAAAGATCCATGCTTAATTCCATGAAAAACACCTCGAATTATTTTTGTTCATTTCATACATCTTATCATTATAGCATAAGTGGCAAGTGTAAAAAAGACCCTACTGTCCGATAGCCGATGCCCCCGCAAGGCCCGGGAGATGCACAGCCTCTGCCAGCAGGTACTACAGGCAAATCCCCCCTACCACAAGCAACGGCAAAGGTATATTCAGTATCGACAAAGGGTAAATAGTGGCGTTATAATGAGGAACAGAATTTGATTTAGGAGACTTGTTTATGCATCAGTACTTATTCTTCATCGGTGACTTTCCCCTGCGCTCTTACGGCCTGGTGATTTCCCTGTCCATTATGCTGGCCACCGGCGTAGGTTATTTTCTAGCCAAACAGGATGGACGAGGCGCCGAAAAACACATCGTGGATCTGGGTATCTACTGCGGTCTGGCGGGACTCTTAGGAGCCCGCCTTTGGGATGTATTCTTCTTTGACTGGAATTACTATTCCCACCACCTGACAGAAATCCTCAATGTCTGGCAGGGAGGCATGGCCATTCAGGGCGGGGTGTTGTTAGGTGTACTCACCGGCATTGCCTACTGCCGCTATCACCAACTGGATACGCTCCATCTAATGGATGTGCTGGCCCCAGCCATTATCCTGGGGCAGTCACTGGGCCGCTGTGCCAACCTCTTGAACGGAGATGCCTTTGGGGCTCCCACAGGCACTAGCTTTGGCCTGATCTATCCTGCAACCACCCTAGCGGCCCATACCTATGGCAGCCAGCCTCTCTGGCCTGCCGAAGTCTGGGAAGGTCAGCTGGACATCGTCATCTTTGCCTTGCTCCTCATCTACCGGGCCACGGTAAAACATGCCCCAGGACAATGCTTTGCCCTTTACGTCATGCTCTACTGCCTCGCTCGCTTCTCCCTGGAGTTCCTGCGGGGAGATTACGCGGAAAAGGTCCTGGGCTTCATGACCAGCGGCCAGACCACCAGTGTCGTTGGCTTCACCCTGGCCGCCATCGCCTTCTGCCTGCTGCCCCAGCGCAAAACGAGCTGAACAATGGAAGCATAAAACCGATACCGAGGCGGGAACATCTTTTCGCCTCGGTATCGGTTTTATACTCTTTAGTCTGAAAATTATTGACTTTATGTTTATTCTGTGTTATTATATTTTCAAGCAACAGGATGAACCGACCGGAAATGGTAATAGCTAGCCGTAGGGAGTGTTCATACCTGCGCAGAACAGATGGCTCGTGAAGGAGGGGAGTCCAATGGGCCCGTAAGATTGGTACCCATAAATAAGATGAAAACAGAATATACGATAAACAACTAGCAGCTTGACCGAGAGGCAAGCTGCTAGTTGGGGTGTAAAACTGTAAAGTTGTAACATGAATTTTATTTTGTGATTGACATGACTGCGGTCCATATATTAAGATATTAAACAATATACACGGCGACTGCGTCCGTGGCCGTCGCAAAAGCTTTATCGTAGATTGAATTGGATAAGAAAGAAGGGGTTAAGTTGGCATTCTATTTTGAAGAACCATCACACACTTTTGGCGAGTATTTGCTCGTTCCGGGCTACTCCTCGGACAAATGCATTCCAACGAATGTATCCTTAAAAACTCCGCTGGTTAAGTTCCGCAAGGGCGAGGAACCCAAAATTACCATGAACATCCCCATGACCTCTGCCATCATGCAGGCGGTTTCCGATGACAACATGGCAATTGCACTGGCCAAAGAAGGCGGTGTGTCCTTCATTTACGGTTCTCAGAGCATTGAGGATGAAGCCGCTATGGTTTCCCGGGTAAAGCATTACAAATCCGGATTTGTCAGCAGCGACTCCAACATTAAGCCCTCCACCACTCTGGGAGAAATCCTTGACCTCTTGCAGGATACAGGTCATAGCACCATGGCAGTAACGGAAGACGGCACCGCCAACGGCAAATTGTTGGGCATCGTCACCAGCCGTGATTACCGGGTTTCCCGAATGTCTTTAGACACCCCCGCCAGCGATTTTATGACCGCCTTTGAAAATCTTGTCTATGCAAAAGCCGAAGAAGTAACCACCATCGGCCAGGCCAATGACATCATCTGGGAAAACAAGCTCAACATGCTGCCCATCATCGACAAGAACCAGCGCCTGCACTACATGGTCTTCCGCAAGGATTACAATGCCAACAAGGACAACAACTTAGAGTTGATCGATGACAATAAGCGCTACATTGTCGGCGCCGGCATCAATACCCGGGATTACGCAGAACGGGTGCCCGCTCTTTTGAAGGCTGGTGCTGATGTTCTCTGCATCGATTCCTCAGAAGGCTTTTCCGAATGGCAGCGCATCACGCTCAAATATATCCATGAAAACTTTGGCGAAGATGTAAAGGTTGGCGCCGGTAACGTAGTTGACGCCGATGGCTTCCGCTTCCTGGCAGAAGCAGGCGCAGACTTCATCAAGGTCGGCATTGGCGGCGGTTCCATCTGCATCACCCGGGAAACCAAGGGTATTGGCCGTGGTCAGGCCACCGCCCTTATCGATGTATGCCGTGAGCGCGACAAGTACTATGAAGAAACCGGCATCTATATTCCAGTCTGCTCCGATGGCGGTATCGTCCATGACTACCATATGACGCTGGCTTTGGCCATGGGCGCTGACTTCCTGATGCTGGGCCGTTACTTCTCCCGCTTTGATGAAAGCCCCACGGACAAGGTCAAGGTCAATGGTACCTACTACAAGGAATATTGGGGCGAAGGTTCCAACCGCGCCCGCAACTGGCAGCGTTACGATTTGGGCGGTTCCAAGAAACTCTCCTTTGAAGAAGGCGTAGATTCCTATGTTCCCTATGCCGGTCCCTTAAAGGATAACGTGGGCACCACTCTGGCCAAAATTCGCAGCACCATGTGCAACTGCGGCTCCCTGTCCATCCCCGAATTCCGCGATAAAGCAAAACTCACCCTGGTTTCCGCCACCAGTATCGTTGAAGGCGGCTCCCATGACGTAATCCTCCGGGATCGTCTGGGCCGAGACTAAGTAAACATCGAACGATAAAAAGGGATTGTACAATATCCATTGATATCGGCATAAAAGGAAGAGGCCCCCATAAGTTAGACAAAAATCTAACCTATGGGGGCCTCTTCACAATGCTTAACAAGATGTTTATAAATTGCAGTTTGTCGCTGTTACTGCGTGCTTCCTTTTTTTGTTACAGCGCAGTTGGAGCGGAGGTGGTAATACTTTTCGCCGTCCCACTAAATGGCCCACAAGCAAACATATGGGCTTTTTAGCCACCTGCGCCGGGCAGGCCAACGGCGCGTATGTTCAGCTCAGCATCCAGTTCATACCTTTGTGGGCCAGTCCTCACTGCGTTCGGACAATCGTTCCAAGGCGAAAAGCATCACCACCTCCGCTCCTAAGTTACTTTTGCCTAATGTGTATTTTTCGCAGGGATAAGCAGCAAGTACATCGATGTTCTCGCTGCGAGGGCAACGCGTTCGTGGCAATCACATAGGTTGCCCCTGACCAAGTATGAACAGGATACTATTGTCATGGACTCCCCAACAAACTGCAATTGCACTCTCCTCTTTTTGATGCCCTATATGTTTATTCCTGAGCAAAGAGGGCCTTGGCAAAGTCCTCAGCCACAAAGGGGCGCAAATCCTCTACGCCTTCACCCACACCAATCCACTTCACCGGCATGGAAAGCTGGCTCTTAATCCCAATGACCACGCCGCCCTTGGCTGTTCCATCGAGTTTCGTCAGCACAACACCGGAAATCGGTGCCGCCTTGGTAAAGAGTTCTGCCTGGCTGATAGCATTCTGCCCAGTGGTGGCATCCAGCACCAACAAGGTTTCATGGGGCGCACCGGGAATCTCCCGGCCGATTACCCGGTTGATCTTTTCCAATTCCTGCATGAGATTGGACTTATTCTGCAAACGTCCGGCCGTATCGATAATTAGGATATCGATATCCCGTGCCGTGGCTGCTTTCACCGCATCATAGGCCACTGCCGCGGGGTCAGAACCCTCTTCATGTTTAATGAGCTGAGCACCGCTGCGGCCAGCCCAAACTTCCAGCTGGTCAATAGCTGCCGCCCGGAATGTATCTGCTGCCGCCAGCATGACGCTCTTGCCCTGCTCCTTATAATAAGCCGCCAGTTTGCCAATGGTTGTGGTCTTGCCGGCACCATTCACCCCAATGACCAGCAGCACTGTGGGGCCCTGTGCCGCCGTCCTGGTGGTATCTTCCCCTGCCGTCAGAATTGCCGCAATCTCCTTTTCCAGGAAGGGTTTCAGATCCTCTGGACTGTTGATTTCCTTTTTCTTAATGCCCTTCCGTACTGCCTTCATGAGTTTTTCTGTGGTCTGTACGCCCACATCGGCCATAATCAGGGTTTCCTCCAATTCATCGAGAAAGTCCTCATCAATATCTGCATAACCGATGACCAGTTTCTCAATCTTGGTGGTCAGATTCTCCCGGGTCTTATTCAGACCCTTTTTCAATTTATCAAAAAATCCCATAGCATATACTCCTTATTCTACTTCATCTATTTTCACCGACAAAATTTTCGATACCCCGGCATCCTCGATGGTCACACCATACAGGGTGTCCACCGCCTCCATGGTCCCCTTACGATGGGTGACCACGAT
Organism: Selenomonas sp.; assembly: GCF_024699275.1. The sequence continues at coordinate 8,856 of NZ_JAILPX010000145.1, read as the reverse complement.
GAACTGGGTATTTTCGGCAAATTCCTTCAAAAATGAACCAAACCGAACCACATTGGCTTCATCCAACGGCGCATCAATTTCATCCAAAACCGAAAAAGGCGAAGGACGATAGCGCAGGAAGGAAAAGAGCAGGGCAATAACCGTCAGGGCTCGTTCACCACCGGACAAGGCCGATAGATTCTGCCGTTTTTTCTGGGGCAAGGTCACCAGAATATCCACACCGGAATTCAGGACATCTTCCTCATCCAGAAGCTTCAGTTCCGCCTTACCACCGCCGAAAAGCCGCACGAAAATATCGGCGAAATAGATTTGAATCTGGGTAAAGGCCTCCTTAAATTGTTTGGTCATTGCCTCATCCATATCGGCCAGAATCCGTTCCAGATCTTCTTTGGCACTGTTGAGATCCCCTGCCTGTTTTTCCATGAAATCATGGCGTTTGGAAAGTTCCTCATATTCTTCCAAAGCATTGGGGTTAACGGGCCCCAATTCCTTCAGCTTTCGTTCCAAGCTCTGCATCTGATTGCGAATTTCTACCGGTTCCCCTGTCATAGCCTCTTCGGCAGCCCGTTCCGGCGTCAGACCATAATCGGCCAAAATACTCTCCTGCAGTTGTTCCAGATGCATCTGCAGCTTATTGTCGGTAAGCTCAAGCTTTTGGACAGATTCCTGCAAGCGGTTACGCTTCTGGCCCACTTCATGGGCCTTCTTATCCGCCGCCTGACTGGCCTCCAGCTTATCCATGCGCTCCTTGTAGAGCTGGTCATGACTGACCTGTCCTTCTTCATAAACATCCTGCCTGTCCCGCTGCTGCTGAGTGAGCACAGCCAGCCGCTTCACACTATCTGCCAGACTGTCATCCAGATTCTGTTCTTCCTGCTCATTATCCCGCAGAGCTTGTTCTGTGGCCGTCTTAGCCTGCTGACGCAGTTCCAGAAACTGGCGGTTGCCCATAGCTTCCTGTTCCAGCTTAGCCCGCTTGACTTCCCGCTCATGAATATACTGAGCCATATCATCCGCATCCTGCTCAATATCCTGAAGCTGCCGACGGATTTTCTCTTCCTGCTGAAAGAGCTCGTTATACCGGCCCTCAGCAGCTACAGCCGCCCGCTTAGCCAGCACCTTCTTGTCCTGAAGTTTGGCAAAGGTTTCCTGCATGGCCGTCATGGCCTGTTCCAAATCGTCAATCCGCTTCTGCTGACCGGTCAGATTTTCCCCCAGCCGTTCCAGATTCGTATTGAGCTCTGCCCGATGGATATGAGCAGCCTGCAGTTCCTTCTGTAAATCCAGCAGCCGGACTTCGGCAGCCTTAACCGCCTGTTCACTGGCCTGCCGATTCTCCGTCAGTTCCTGCTGCTTCCGCTCCAGTTCCTGCAGTTTACCCTTCAGCGCCTCGATTTCCCCACTGCGGTTAAGAAAACTGGTCTCTGCATGCTGACGGCTGCCGCCAGACAGGGAACCGCCCGGATTCAACAGTTCCCCTGACAGGGTCACGATGCGCAGGCGCTGTTCATGGGACTTGGCAATCCGCAGAGCATGATCCAGCGTATCCACCACCAGTGTCCGGGATAAGAGAAAATCCACAGCCTTTTGATATTGGCCATCTGTTCTGACCAGTGAACTGGCCCAGCCCACTACACCGTCCTCCTTGCCCTCCTTAATCACTTGAGGTTGACGCACCACCAAGGTGGACAGTGGCAGGAATGTCACCCGGCCCTGCCGTTCCCGCTTCAAATAAGCGATGGCGGCCTTCGCCGTGTCCGTATCCCTGGTAACTACGTTCTGGAGATTGCCCCCTAAGGCCACTTCCACAGCAGTAATGTATTCCTTCGGCACATCGATAAGCTCTGCCACTGCCCCAGCCACACCGCTGCACCAGTTTTCCTTAGCCTTCAGTACCGCCTTGACCGCCTTGCCAAAGCCCTCGTAGGCCTGCTGCATTTTCGTCAGAAATTGCAGCTTACTCTCACCATTCTTTAACTGCTGTATCGTTTCATTAAACTGGCGGACAGCATTCTTCTGAGCCGTCCCGGCTCTTTCTTTCTCCGCAGCCGCAGCCTTGCTCTGTTGCTGCAGTTGCTGAATCCCTGCAAGATTTTCCTGCAAATCTCCCTGCAATCTTTCCCGCAGTGATTCCAATTCCAGCAATTTTTCCTTGGCTTGCGCCAAATCCCGTTCCCGGTCTTCCTGGCCATCGGTGCCATTTTGCAGGTCCCGTTCAGCCAGTGCAAATTCCTGCTGTTTGACATTCCAGATATTTTGCTGCTCTTCCCGCTTCTTTTGCAACGCCCGGGCTTTATCTTCTTCTTCGTGAATGCGCTTAGCCAGTTTCTTTTCCTTAGTCCGTTCCTGCTGAAGGAGCTCTTCCAGCAGGGCCAAATCCTGCTCATGCTGTCCGGCCTGTTCCGTAAGCCGAGCAATATCAGCCACAGCCTGGGCGATTTCATGATTGAGTTCCTGACGCCGGGCCAAAATCTTCTGCCGGGCACCATCGCTCTGATCCTGCCGTTCGTGAAGTTTGGCCAGTTCCTGAGCAGCAGCCTCCATCTTCTGACGCAAAGCCTCATTTTTCTCGGCCTGAACCTGCAAAGAACGTTCCAAATCCAGAATTTCCTTGTTAAGCCGTTCCTTTTCAGCAGCCACAGAATGCACCAGGGTATCAGCCCCCAGGACTTCATCCCGCAATGCCGCCAACTTTGCATCGTTTTCCTGCTTCTGCGCCGCTTCCCGCGTATAATCGTGGGAGAGCTTCGTGAGCTTACACCGCCGATACTCCTCCTGTAAGCCGTTATAGATTCGCGTCTTCTCCGCATGGCGGGCCAATGGCTCCAGCTGGTTTTCAATCTCATGGATGATGTCCTGCACCCGCACCAGATTGTTTTCCGTTTCCGTGAGTTTTCGTACCGACTCTCGTTTGCGATTCCGGTATTTGGTAATCCCCGCCGTTTCCTCAAAAAAGGCCCGCCGGTCCTCAGGGCGACTGTTCAGAATATCATCGATTCGATTCTGACCGATGATGCTCATGCCATCATGACCGATACCAGTATCCGCAAACAGATTGTAGATATCCTTTAACCGACAGCGGGAACGATTGATGTAAAATTCGCTTTCCCCACTGCGGTAAAGACGACGAGTCACCACCACTTCCCGAAAATCCACCGGCAACGTGCCATCATTGGCAAAAACCAGCGAGACTTCAGCCACCCCTAAGGCCTTACGGGCCGCCGAACCGGTGAAGATGATATCCTCAGCCTTGGTCCCGCGCAGATTGCGGACATTCTGCTCCCCCAAAACCCAACGGATGGCATCGGTGATATTGCTCTTGCCACTGCCATTAGGCCCCACGATAGCCGTAATACCCTGGTCAAAATCTATGGTTATCTTATCTGCAAAGGACTTAAATCCATAAGCCTCCAAGCGTTTTAGCTGCAAAATCTACACCTCGTTTTTCGCCGTTCACACATATCCTATATCATACCATATTTGAAGGATTTGGGGAACTCTCCTCCACATAAACAGGCCTGACCTGTCAGATTTTGACAAGTCAGGCCTGTGCCTAGAATATATGTTGCAATTAGAATTCTGCGCTCTTGCTGGCAATCTTTTCCTGCACGTATTTGATGAAGTCATCCACCTTCATGGTTTCACTGTCCTTCACACCGCGTTTGCGGACAGCTGCCGTGCCATCAGCCATTTCCTGATCACCAACCACCAGCGTGTATGGCGTCTTCTTGACCTGGCTTTCGCGAATCTTGTAGCCCGTCTTTTCATTCCGGTCATCCACTTCCACCCGCAGACCCAAATCAAACATCTTCTTCTTGAGCTCATAAGCATAATCCGCATGCTTGTCTGTGATGGGCAGGATACGAACCTGTACGGGAGCCAACCAAGTGGGGAATGCACCGGCATAGTTTTCGATGAGAATGCCGATAAAGCGCTCAATAGAACCATAAACCACACGATGGAGCATAACGGGACGATGCTTTTCGCCATCTTCTCCTACATAGGTCAGGTCAAATTTTTCCGGCATCAACATATCCAGCTGAATGGTGCCGCACTGCCAGGTACGACCAATGGAATCCCGAAGATGGAAGTCAATCTTCGGACCATAGAAGGCGCCGTCTCCCTCGTTGACTACATATTTGAGGCCGCGATGTTCCAAGGCATTGCGCAGAGCCTCCGTAGCTTTTTCCCAAATCTCATCCGAACCCATGGAATCCTCCGGGCGGGTGGAAAGTTCAGCCGTATAGGACAGGCCAAAAGTGCTGTACACCTCATCAAAAAGGTCAATGGTATGCTGGATTTCCTCTTCGATCTGCGCCGGCGTAATGAAGAGATGCGCATCATCCTGAGTGAAGTTACGTACCCGGAACAGGCCGTGGAGAGCGCCGGAAAGCTCATGACGATGAACCAGCCCCAACTCGCCCATGCGCAGCGGCAAATCACGATAGCTGTGCTGGTGGCTCTTGTACACCAGCATGCCACCGGGGCAATTCATGGGTTTTACCGCATAATCTTCACCATCGATTTGCGTGAAGTACATGTTTTCTTTATAATGATCCCAATGACCGGAAGTCTCCCAAAGCTTGCGGTTCATGATCATCGGAGTCTTGATTTCCTGATAGCCATAACGGCGATGGACTTCCCGCCAATAGTTGATCAGTTCATTGCGAATGACCATGCCGTTAGGATGGAAGAAGGGGAATCCAGGACCTTCCTCGTGGAGACTGAAGAGATCCAGTTCCTTGCCCAGCTTGCGATGGTCGCGCTTAGCCGCCTCTTCCAGCATATGCAGGTATTCATCCAAATCAGCCTGTTTTTCAAAAGCCGTACCATAGATACGCTGCAGCATCTTGTTCTTTTCGCTGCCCCGCCAGTAAGCACCAGCCACGCTCTGGAGTTTCAGCGCTTTGACCTTGCCCGTGGACAGGACATGGGGACCGGCACAGAGATCCGTAAACTCACCCTGGCTGTACAGGGTAATCAAGGCATCCTCCGGCAGATCATTGATGAGTTCCACCTTGTAGGTTTCTCCCATTTCCGTAAACATCTTCAAGGCATCTGCACGGCTGACCTCTTTACGTTCAAGCTTGAGGTTTTCCTTGACAATCTTCTTCATTTCCTTTTCGATATCCTTGAGGTCCGCTTCACCCAGCTGACGGTCCATATCGATATCGTAGTAGAAACCGTTGTCAATGGCAGGGCCAATGGCCAGCTTCACATTATCTTCCTTATAAAGACGCTTTACGGCCTGCGCCAGAATATGAGAAGCCGTGTGACGCAGTGCCCAGCGGCCATCTGCATCTTCAAATGTCAAGAATTCCACCTTGCAATCCTTATCCAGAACCGTGGTAAGATCCTTCGTCTCCCCATCGATCTTGGCTGCCAATACCTTCTTAGCCAGGCTGTTGCTGACCTGCTTCACAAAATCCAAGACGCTTATGCCCGCTTCTACTTCACGAACAGCGCCATCCTTCATGGCTATCTTCAACATACGAATCCCTCCTAAAAACAAAAAAGCTCCGTCCCTCAATAGGGACGAAGCTATAACCTCGTGGTTCCACCCTGATTGCCACAGCATGCATCCATGGCCACTCAAGCGCCTGTAACGGTGGCGTAACCGTCCAGCAATACTTGTGCAGTTTCCTGTACGTTCCTGCCGGCAGCTCCAAAGTGGTAATCGCAACAACTAACCCAAAACCCTTTCACCAAACAGGTTTCTCTCTAAGAGCCGTTTCCTTGCCATCATGTCTTTGTCTATGCCTTTAACTGATAGGTCTTATTATAGGGTTAGCCGGATTCTCTGTCAAGGGATATCCACAAATTTCCTCAAGTTTTTTTATTCCTGGCTGTGACTGGAAATACGCTTAACGGACAATGACCGACACCCCGTCGGGAATCACCGAAACCGTAGCTTTATCCCCCTTGATGGCCAAGGCTCTTTCCATGGCTTCACCAAAGGTAGAAGCCTGTTCCATATGCATCTCCCGGATCATCTGAGGATCACACTTATCCGTCACCATGATGACCGTAAACTTGTCAAGGATGCGGGCCAGGATTTGTGCCTCCCACTGGTCTGGCGTGGTCTCATTGCGGGGAACCTTAGCAAACCGAGCCAGCAAGGCACCTGGCGTCTCCGCTTCCTTCAGCTGCCGGTAAAGGCTTTCTCCACCATGACCATCCCGACAGCCTGCCACCATGATGATGACGCCATTTTCCTTACAATTTGCTTCTGCCGCTGTCATGCCCTTAACCGCCTGATAGATATTCTGATCCAGCGGATACCCGCCATTGGTGGTGACAACAATATCCGTAGGCTGTTTCTTGACCTCTGCCCGCTTAGCTACAAAGCGGCAGCCCGTCTCATGGGCCTTTTCCGAATCTCCGGCAAAGGCCGCAATGATTTCCTTTTCCGGATTGATGGCCACATTGAGAATAAAGGCTAGTTTCGCCTGTTGGGCCGCATAGAGCATATCCTTATGAATGGGATTATTCTGAAGGATTCCCGTACGGGCATTGGGGCTGGCAATAAATTCACTGCAGTGGTTAGCCATAACCGTGGTGCCGGAAGCTACCCCAGGCAGAATGGCCTTACGGCCGCCCGAAAAACCGGCAAAGAAATGTGGCTCAATAAACCCTTCGGCAATGAGCAGATCCGTATCGATGGCCACACGATTGATGAGCAGTTTTCCTCCAGAGGGCAGGGTCCCTAAATCGGCCATCTCATCATCAAAAGCATGATGAATGACAATATGTTCCTCCTCCACAATCTTTTCGCCAAACTTCTTCACCAGTTCCTCTCTGGTGGTGGGACGGTGGAAGCCTGTAGCAATCAGGATTGTAATATCGATGGCAGGGTTGGCCTCCCGGATATGATGCAAAAGGATGGGCATGGTGATATGACTAGGAACCGGTCTGGTATGGTCACTGGTTATGATGACCATGCGTTTCTTCCCCTGCACCAGTTGCTCTAAGGAAGGACTGCCGATAGGATGAGCCAGGGCCTCCTCCACGATGGCCTGCTGATCCGTTCCCACAGTTGTCTCCCCTTCCTGGGGTACTAAACTGCAAACATAACATGCATCAGGGATTTCCACCATAAGCTGCTGAGTATCATAGGGAAGATTCATTTTCATGTACAATCAGCTCCATTTCTTCTTATTAAACTAATAAATAACCAGACTAAATCATAATATGATTCCTTTACATTTAGAAACCTTCTTTCCTTAATTCAGATATCCTGCTGTTAAGAACATATTTAGTTGCTTTATGCAAAAATAGAATTGTTCCCCGTCCAATCATAACTTATTGTCATGATTCCACAAAAAAATAAGCCCCAACAAATCGTTCCAGCAGGGCTTATACAGGAAAATCAACTTACTTCTTTACTTTGCCTTATAAGGCATCATTCATATCATCCAGATAGCGGCCATACAACATAGCCTTCTTAACCGGCGGCAGATCCCGGTTCTTCTTCATGGCCTTCTCGTAGGTCTTTACAGACCTATGTGCTTCCTTCATTAATTTCTCTGCCCAATAGCTCATAGAATGGTTCATCATTAATGCCTCCTCACATATAACGTATGACCTTTTCTATCCTCATCATACTGCGATAAAACAGAAATGAAAAATACGAATCATCAATTTACCTATTGAAAAAAACAATTAATTATCCTATGATGCAACGAGGAGGGATTATCATGAATATCCAGCAAATGCAATATTTTGACGCTGTCTGCCGTCATCAGAACATTACAAAAGCAGCTGCAGAGCTGCATATGTCCCAGTCTACCTTGAGCTTGGTCATGAAAAACATCGAGGAAGAAACCGGCTTGAACATTCTCCGTCATGTAGGCCGGAACATCCAGATTACAGAAGACGGCATCGCCCTTTGGCGGGAAGTGGAAGTCCTGCTGCGTCAGGTTAAACGCTTCGAGTCCGGGGTGCGGGAAATCGCCCGGCGCCACAACCGCCTGCAGCTTGCCATGCCTGTACAACTTGCCACAGTTCTGCTTCCCTGGGTATTAGGCGAATTCCATCAGCTGCATCCGGAAATCGAACTGGAAATCTGCGAGCCTTCCGGTGGCGAAGCTTTGGATATGGTGGAACGTGAGGAAGTTGACCTGGCCTTTGTTCACGATGCCGATGAACGTGCCACCCTTACCTTGAAGCCACTGCCCCAATGGCCCATCTGCCTCTGCGTTCCCGAAGGCCATCCCCTGGCTAATCGGGCGAAAATCACCTTCTCTGAAGCGGCCAGTCATCCTCTGGTCCTCTTGGGCCGCAATTTCATCCTGACCCGGGAAATCATGGATAAGTGTCATCAGCTAAAAATCATCCCCACGGTACTGCATTACTCCCCCCATCTTTCCACCATTTGGAACATCGTACAGCAGGGCATTGCCTGCTCCATTCTCACTGGAAACGGCATCCTGCCTCATAGTGGGCTGGCTGCCGTCCCCATCGAGGGCATGGCACAAAAAGGCTATATTGTCACCAAAAAAGGACGACAAATCTATGCAGACCAACGCTGTCTCATCGACTTTATCCGGCATAAATTCTCCATTTTTCAGGATAAAGCATAAGCAAAAACCGGGACTATGAAATATCCCTTTTGCCATAAAGTATGCCGACAACGAATACAAAGCCCCTATAAGTTAGATTTTGTGGTCTGACTTATAGGGGCTTTTGTAAAATTATCCATGTACTTTTATTCTAGCAAATTGCAGTTTGTAGGGAAGTCCATGTCAATAGTATTTCGTTCATGCGTGGTTCGGGGCAAGTGGGGGAGTAATCTTCTGTTTCCCGCTAAAACGACCCCTTCGGAAAATAGCGCTGTCCAGTTACCTGCGCCGGGCA
>NZ_JAILPX010000121.1 GCF_024699275.1 Selenomonas sp. | reverse complement strand
TCCAATAGGCGAATCTTCCCCGTTTTGCGATAGGCCTTCATATCGATGATGCGTTGGTTGGCGGAGCCGCGAAAGTTCAGGGTCAGGTCGCGTTGTTTTTCGTCGTAGCGTCCGTCTACGAGGACGTCGATTTCCTGCAGCAGGGCGTCGATGGCGGGATTTTTTTTGGCGTTGAGTTCTTCAAGGGTGTAGCCGGTATAACTCCAAACATCAAGCCCGCGGGCATGGGCCTCGCGGGCTAGTTTTGTCAGGGGGGAGGGCTGGAGAAAGGGTTCTCCACCGCTGAAGGTTATGCCATCGAGCAGGGGATTATTATCGATAAGATTGATGATTTCTGCTGTATCGGCATCCCGGCCGCCTGCAAACGGGTGGGTGCTTTGGTTATGGCAGCCGGGGCAGTTATGGGGGCAGCCCTGAGTAAAGACCGTTATCCGCAAGCCTTCGCCATCCACAATGGAATCCTCAACGATGCCGGCAATGCGTATCTTCATATTAGTGCATAACCGTGTGCTTTACGCGGTCATGTTCCTCGGCGCGCTTGGCATCGTTCCAGCGGTCAATGGTGCCGACGAGATAGCCCGTAATGCGGCGGATGCGCTCGAATTTCTGCGGCTGGAGCACATAATCCAGATGAATCTGCCCGTCCGCAGCAGGGGTCAGAGTCAGTTCGTTGACCTTTTCCTTGGTCTGATCTTCTACATAACCGATATACTGTGCGATTTCGGCTTCCGTAATGTCGCTGAGACCATCAACGGTTACTACTACATCATTTACCATCATGATAATCACCTATCCTTTAGTATTTATAAGACCCGTTGGGGTGTATTCAAATCGAACCACAATAAGTGGTGAATGTAAGGAAATTATACAATATGTATGGTGGTTCGTCAATAAGGAATACTATATATAGTTGTTTATGCACGGGGTTATCCACAAGAAAAAAGGTGGGGAGGCCTGTGATACAGGCAGAAAAAAAGTTATCCACAAATTGCCTGAAGGGGAATTTGTGAATAACTTGGAAAGGTAGAGGCTCTTTTCTTTGGCACAAAGGAAAGAACGAAAAGAAATAGCGAACTTCCTTGGGCGGCGGGGAGTAGTGAGTAGTTAGTTTGGCTGTTTTATAATTGTCCGAATCGGGAAGGGGATTTCTATGCCTTCCTGACGGAAGCGGGCCGTCAGGGCTTTGATGAATTCGTGCTTGAGGCGGAACTGGTCATCAAAGCGGGCGGAGTGCAGGAGTACGTTGAAGTCGATGCTGCTTTCGCCGAAGTTGTAGAAACGGACAGATGGCTTGCGGTTGTCATCAATTTTTTCGCCGAGGCTCTCCAGCACTTGATGGGCAACTTCGAGTGTGACGTCTTCTACCTTTTGTAAATCGCTGTCATAGGCCACGCCTACAGGTATCTTGATGACGATATCGTGGCGGGGCATACTGTAGTTGGTGATGATGGAGGAGGCGATTTTCTGGTTCGGAATGACGACCATATTGCCTTCGCCCACCGGAACGATGGTGGTGAAACGCCAGGTGATGTCGGTGACGCGGCCTTCCTCGCCGGAACTTAGATGAATGTAGTCACCCAAGCGCAGCTGTTTGGAGAGGATGAGGTGCAGGCCGGAGAAGATATTGGCGAGTGTTTCCTGCAGGGCCAGTGCCACGGCCATACCACCGACACCCAAAGCGGTGAGGATGGGGGCAATGGAAATGCCGTAGTATTGGAGTACGACGAGTATGCCCATAGCATAGATGATGCCATTGATGATAGCCGTTAAGAGCGTGGTTTTAGGCATGGTCTGCTGGGAACGTTCGATTTGCATATCGATAACGCCGCTGACCGTGCGGGCAATAACCCGGGTGATGGTGAAGATGATCACGGTAAAGAGAATGTAGGAAAAAATCTTTACCAGAGGTTCAATGATGTCGATGGTGTTGACAATCCAATAGAGACCAACGACTAAACAAAAGGAAATTGGTACGCCCTGCAGGGCATTGATTAAGATGCCCTGCCAGGAGGTTTCGTCTGTATTGATGCGGTTTATGACACGCTTTTTAATCATACGGTTGAGCATGATGCCCACCGTGAGTGCCGCCGTCAGAATGCATAGGGGCACAATGAGCATTTCCAAAAGGTGCGTCCAGTCAATCCATTTTATCCAGTCCATATTGAGCAAAGCAATTCCTCCCTTGTGATATTTGCTTGAAATAAAAAATCTCTCTCATTATACTATAAGTAAAAAATAATAGTAAGGGGAATTTTATGGCTGAAATTTTAATTGTCGGACCACGCCTGCGGTTGCGCCGGGCTGTGGAAGTGGATTTGGATTTTATCATGGATCTGGAATATGCGGAGGATAATCTGCCGTTTATCGTGCCGTTTAATCGGGATTTTCATACCAATGTCATCACCAAGGGCGAGGCCTCGATGGATGTGATCGTGGAGGAAGTGGAAACTGGCGAGCCCGTGGGGTATTTTTTGGTAGCAGGCTTAAAGACTGATGCCAAGGAAATGGAATGGACGCATGTGATTATCGCCAAGAAGGGCATGGGCTATGGGCATGAGGCAATGCAGCTTATCAAGAAATGGTGCTTTGCGGTGAAAAAATTCCATCGGGCTTGGCTGGATTGCAAGGACTATAATGAGCGGGCGCTGCACCTTTATGAGTCGGAAGGCATGGTGCGGGAAGGCTTGATTCGCGAAACCATCATTACCAATGGAAAGTATGAGAACCTTGTGATATTAGGGATACTTGACCGGGAGTACGAAGCGCGGTTAGCGGCTGGGAAGGAACTGGCCTGACAGAGGATTATATCTATATGTTAAGACGCCCAATGGCTGATAATACTTTTCCTACGCCATAGACAGGCTTATCAAAAGCTGCGGAAAAGCATTATCAGCCATCGGGCTTAGTGCATTGTATATTGACGTAGCGAGTTAATTCTCGATGCAAAGGCAGACCGCTATTTGTTGCAAGCGGTAGGATTATGCGCATTTAGGGCGAGAACAAGAGGAGAACAGGGGATACCTTTCGGCAGCGTTTGACAAGCCTGTCTAAGCGGACGAAAGGTATCCCCTGTTCTCCGTCTTGAACCTCGAATCAGAGTAAGGTAATCCCTGAATAATTTTATACGATAATGAGGACATATGGAGTCATGTGTCCTTTTATTGTGCGATAAATTGAGATACAATAAGAGCAACGAAAGGGAATGAAGAGAAAAATTCCCATTGGTTTCATGATTAGGAGGCTATACAATGAACGCACAGGAAATTTTGTCCAAGGTCGATCATACACTGCTTAAGCAGACGGCTACGTGGGAAGATATAAAAGTAATCTGTGAGGAAGCTGTAAAGTATCATACGGCTACGGTTATGATTCCGTCCTGTTTTATCGCGAAAATCCGGGAAAACTACGGTGGTAAGTTGAAGATTGCCACGGTTGTTGGTTTCCCGAACGGTAACTGCAACACGGCTGCTAAGATTGCTGAGACGGCACAGGCGCTGGCTGATGGTGCGGAAGAAATCGATATGGTCATCAACATTGGCATGCTCAAGGCAGGGGAAACGGAATATGTTACCGAAGAAATCCGTGCGTTGAAGCGTCTGTGCGGTGAGCGTGTGCTGAAGGTCATTGTAGAAACCTGCTTCCTGACGGAAGAGGAAAAAATCGCGGCCTGCAAGTGTGTGACGGAAGCTGGCGCGGACTTCATCAAG
>NZ_JAILPX010000057.1 GCF_024699275.1 Selenomonas sp. | reverse complement strand
GCTGCAATAAAGACCGCACAGGTCAAATCCTCGGCTGTTTCCCGCTGCAGGACCATACCATAGATGTAGTTATAGATCTTTTTATAGAATTGACGATAAATGTCTTCGGCTGTACTATCCATTGGCACTTAGCCCTCCCCTGTCTGTTTCTTTTTCCATAGGAAATTATAGGAACGGTGTTCATGAGCCGTGATATTGGCCAATAGTTTCCGCCGAAAGGCATTGGCATGAACATTGTCTTCATACATGGTATAAGCAGCCCGATTGCAGCCCGATTCACCAAAGGCCTTCATGGAATAGGCGAAGGGAAGGAAGATACAGCCGCTTCCCTGCTCCTGCTTTGCAGCAGAAATCTCTTCAAACACAGCCGTCTGTTCATCCTGGCGGGTAACCAGACTATAGGCAGCCAGTTCGCCATTCTTCATGCATAGATAACTCATCTGCCGGTCCATTTTGCGGTTCTCATCCTCAAAAAAGATTTTGGGATTGAGCAGATTTGCATAGGCGCTGTCCGCAGAATGATAGACGGCGGCCAATTCTTCCGGGGATGCCTCCTGAAAGGAACAAACGGAATAGCCCCGGGTAAGGAGCAGTTCCACATAACGCTTTCCCTTGGCGTTCATAAAGTCGTACCAGCCGGAAAAGGGCTTTTCCTCCCCGGTACTGAAGACCAGACAGGAGGATACTTCCACAAAGCCCAGTTCCAGGGCCAGATGACGAATCACAGGATAGCTTTTAGCCGAATCGGCAATGTTCAGCCGGAGATTCCCCTCCGCATTGGCTAAAGCATGCGCCATTAAACAGCGTGCCAGCCCCTGTCCCTGTTTTTCCGGGACCACCGCCAGGTATTGTACCCGTTTGGTGGTATCATGGGTGGTGCCCGTCAGGCAGAGGAATCCGCCGGGAGCATCGTCCTCCATCAGGATATAGAGTTTCCCCGCCAGCAAGGCAGAACGAACCGATGCATCGGCAAAGGTCGTCCGCTCATGGCCAAACAAAAAGACATAGTCCGTAAAATTTCCCTCAATGATTTTTCTCATTTTACCAGCTCCTTATGCCATCTGGCGCTGGACTAATTGTGCGAAGATACCATCCTTGGCTGCAAGCTCAGCAAAAGTACCTGTTTCGACAATCCTGCCTTGATCCAGTACGACAATACGATCGGCCTCCCGGATGGTAGACAGGCGATGGGCCACCACCAAGCGGGTGCACTTCATTTTTTGTAAACTCTTGGTGACAATGGCCTGCGTGCGGTTGTCCAGTGCACTGGTGGCCTCGTCAAAGAGGATGACCGCGGGATGCCCGGCCAGAGCCCTGGCAATCATAATCCGCTGACGCTGTCCCACCGAGATGTTGCTGCTGCCCTCACTGAGCACCGTGTGCATCCCCATGGGCATGGCCCGGATATCATCGGCAATCCCCGCCGCTTCCGCTGCTGCCCAGGCATCATCCATGGACAGGGCAGCAGTCCCCACGATATTGGTAAAGATATCCCCCGTCATGAGCTGACCATTCTGTAACACCACCCCCATCTGCGTGCGCACAGAGGAAAGGTTCAGGTCCATCAGGTCGTGGCCATCATAGTAGATTGCACCGCTCTTAGGTTTTTCAAAGCCCAGCAATAAACGAATCAGTGTGGACTTGCCACAACCGCTTTTCCCCACGATAGCCAGATGTTCGCCAGCCTTCACCTGCAGGTTCAGATCCTGTATGACATCTGCGCCGCCCTGATCATAGGCAAAGCGCAGATGTTCGATTTCTATGCGCCCGGAAAGGGCTCCGGCGTCCATGCGGTCATCGGTGCCCTCGGGCACCTCGCTGAGAATGGTTTGGATATTGTCCACATGGGGCTGCAGGGTCAGCAGGTTGATGACCAGTCCAATGGACTCATTCAGCGTGGTATTCAGGCCGGTAAAGGCGGTCAGAAAGGCAACGAACTGTGCATAGCTGAGCTGGACGAAGGGGTCTTTCCCCTCTTTCACCGCTTCCTGCATATCACTGGTCACCACCAGATAAAAGATCAGCGTGACCAACAAGGGCTGAATCGCCCGCAGTACGGTGCGGTAGTTGGCCAGCCAACGCAGCTTCAGATTCCAGTTCCATTCCTCACCAAAGGCCTTGCTCCAAAGGTAGAAAGCCTGCGCTTCCGCCCCCTGCAGCCGAAACTTGGCCAAGCCGGTAAAAATCTGCTGAATCACACCGGCAGT
>NZ_JAILPX010000036.1 GCF_024699275.1 Selenomonas sp. | reverse complement strand
TACTAGTTAAATACAATTTGGGGATGCAATGGTTTCGACGGGGTATCGAAGCCACGAGGTTCGCAGGCCAATGGTTACGAAGCCTAACTCTTAACCGCTAAATGTAATTGACGAATTCGATTACGCATACGCTGCCTAAGCTTCGGCTTAGCAGCCCCCTCGGTATCACTAGCTGCGGGCAGGGCTGAGGGTTTCAAATAAGCGCAGCAGTTTTGCTTCTTTTCGCAAAAGAAGCTGGTGGAGGACTCTGAATCCCAGAGTTGCGCTTCTATGATGTTAGCATACTCTAACTATTGCGATAATGCCTTGTGATGTGGACATATTTCGGACAGGAGTTCGATTCTCCTCATCTCCACCAAGATGGAGATACAGGCGCAGACATGTCAAATTTGACAAGTCTGCGCCTTTTTGGCATGTTGAAATTCTCTTTTCGGATATTACTATGCAATAATCCTACATTTTAACCAAAATATAATCAAAATCTTATAGTATTCCAAGAATACTTCTGTAGGATAATAATCGTGGAACATGAAGACAAGGATGATTGTATCGATCTTGAAAGGGGATTATCTCGATGAACAGGAAACTTATGTTAGCCGCCGCTTTAGCTGCAACGACCTTCTCCGCAGGCCTCGCAAGCAGTGCAGCCCACGCCAGCCAGGCACCAGCTCCCAAAGCTCCCATCGCCGCAGAACAGCAGCAGAATGACAAAGATATAACCGCTCCCATTTTTACGGAGGAAAAGCAGGACAAAAAAGATGTGAAGTCCCACAAAGCTGAAGCACCGAAAAAAGACGTAAAAAGACAAGATAATAAAGCAGCTATTAACGATAGGCAGACAAAACCGCAGCAGGATAAAAAACAGCTGCCACCGCAGGCTCGTTAATAACTACGGGGATATGACTATGAAGGCCATGGTCATATCCCCTTTTGCCATCAGGAGCATTTTTCCATGGACAGCATAGTGCATTTTGTTCTGCACCGTGGCAAAAAACTCTCGCGTTGTCCTACTATCGAGTATGTAATCAACCGCGGTGGCATAAATATCCGTGATTTTCTGATAAAAGCGCCGCTCACTGGCACGAATCTCCTAAATCTCGGAAATCAGATGGTCAAAATAATCTTCATCAAAAATCTGACCGTTAATCAAACGGTCCTTATCCAGCACATAGCCCTGTTTGGCAAAGTTATCCAGCACTTTCGCAGCCCATCGCCGGAACTGAAGTCCGTTCCGACATCTTTGGTAAATACCAGGAAATCTACTGTGCTGTTGCGAATATTTGCCTTATTTTTTTCTCTTTTCCCATTTGCTACTTACCTTTCTTTACCCCAGCGCCACATCCAAGGTCATCATCAAGGTGAATCCTACAGCGAAGGTGATAACACCGATATTGCTATGTTCTCCTGCGGACATTTCAGGTATGAGTTCTTCCACCACCACGTAAATCATCGCCCCAGCAGCAAAAGCCAGAAGGTAGGGCAGAACCGGCAGGACGAAGCTGGCGGCCACGATGGTGAACAGGGCGCCAATAGGTTCCACGATGCCGGAGAGGACACCGCTGATAAAGGATTTGTGTCTGCTCATGCCCTCCGCCCGCAGGGGCAGGGAGATAATCGCGCCTTCGGGGAAATTCTGGATGGCGATACCGATGGACAGGGCCAGTGCCCCGCTCAATGTGATATCGGCATTGCCCGCCATCCAGCCGGCAAAGACTACACCTACCGCCATGCCTTCTGGAATATTATGCAAGGTTACGGCCAGTAACAGCATAATGTTTTTGGGCAGTTTGCATTTTATGCCCTCTGCCTCCTGCGCATCCATATGCAGATGCGGAATGATATGATCAAGGAGCAGCAGGAACAGCGTCCCCGCCCAAAAGCCCACCACCGCGGGTACAAAAGCCATCTTGCCCATATCGCTGCTGGCATCCATGGCGGGAATCAGCAGGCTCCAGACGGAGGCTGCCACCATAACTCCGGCAGCAAAACCGGTTAGGCCTTTTTGCACACCGGTCTTTAATTCTTTTTTCAAGATATAGACGCAGGCCGCGCCCAAAGTAGTTCCCAAAAAGGGAATCAGCAGCCCCTGCGCCACTTCCATTGATAGCATAATTTTCTCCTTTATCCTGCCTGCTCTGCATCCATGGGCACAAAACTGCCATTTTGCAGCAGATAGAGGTAAGTCTTGTCTACTTTGCGTCCTAAGATGGCCTCCACAGCCTGGCGGTACAAATCCAGCTGAATCTGATAGCGCCGCCGGATGCGGACTGCATCGGTCAGTCTGTCGGTCTTATAGTCAATGAGGATTAACTCTCCTGCCGCCGTTTCGAGCAGCAGGTCGATAACGCCCTGGGTAAAGACCTGCACAGTCTCCTCTTTGACTTCCGGGTAAAAATCCTTCGCTTTCAGCATCCGGCTAAAGGGCAATTCCCGGTAAAGTGCCCGGGCATTTTGCACGAGCTGGCCGATTTCGGAGGTAAAAAAGCTCTGTATTCCCTTGATGTAGACGATTTTTCCGGCGCCTTCCGGCAAAATGCCCTTGGCTTCCATAGCCGCCACCTGCTTTTTGATGCCCTGATAGCTTATATCACCATGGAAGTCCAGCCGCTGCATCACCGTGTGCATGATGGTGCCCCGTTCCATCGGCGAAAGTTTTTTCTCCTGCTCCTGCATAAAGCGGGGACGGGGCCAATCGGCGTCCTCCACTTTTGACATGTCATTTTTTGACTGGTCAACTTCTGACATGTCAGGCTCTGCCGCTTCCAGTTCTTCGGCTTCATTGAGCACAATCAGCTGGCGGGTGGCCGGCATTTCTTCATCCCATTCGCTGCTTGCGGCAAAGCGGCGCTTTATCTCCGTCACCGTAAGTTTAGCCGGAACACGTTCCAGTCCCCAGTCCGGGTACTGCCAGTCCAGCATGGCCTCGACCTTTTCCTTATCCGCAGACGCAGGCATGGGCGAAAGGTTCATGGCCGCCTGCAAAAGTTCATCCGAGCCTTCTTCGGAAACAGAAGTTTCGGCCACCTCTGCTTCCGGATAAATATTTATCTTCACCTGCGCATCTGGTTCTAACTGCTGTTCCAATCCACCGTCTGCCGTTACCCCGGCCAGCTTCCGCAGAGGAGCTGCCCCGCTATGACGGCAAAGGGCGGCGGCCACCCAATCCAAATAACTTGTGCCGCCGCTAATAGCAAAGTCCGGCAGTTGAGGTACCTCGCTTTCCACATCACGGCAGTAGCCCTGGGCTTTTTTCTCGGCGCTGTCCTCAGCGATTACGCCCGTCAGAATGAGTTTTTCCCGTGCGCGGGTCATGGCCACATAGAGGATGCGCATTTCCTCTGCTTTGGACTCGGCGCGGATTTTGGCCGCCACCGCCTGCCAGGGCAGGGATTTATAGATTTGC
>NZ_JAILPX010000016.1 GCF_024699275.1 Selenomonas sp. | reverse complement strand
CATCCGGGGCAAGCATTATCTGGTCGAGGATGACTACCACAACCAGAGCCGCTTCCCCGATGCAGTATGCCGCACGGCCTGGTTTATCGATGCTCATGGGGAAAAGGTTTCGGAGAAGCTGCCCAAGGGCGGGTTCTATGAGATTCCCTACCGTTCGCTGGTGACCAATGAGATAAGCAACCTGCTGGTGACAGGCCGCTGCATCAGCGCCAGCTTTATCCTGCAGGCCTCCATGCGCATCCAGCCCACCTGCATGAGCATTGGCGAAGCCGCCGGCATTGCTGCTGCCTGGGGGCTGAAGCATAAGATCAATGTAAACGAAGTGCGCTGGGAGGATATCCCGGCAGAAAAGCGCAGCTATGTAACCAAGCAAAAAGACTAGGAGGAAGATATTTTGAAATGCAAACTGCAAGGCATGGTTCTCGTTCTGTTTTCTATGCTGATTGCCTTGTCGAATAATGTGACTTTGGCCGCGGGGAAGATTCTCTTCATTCCCCATGATGACCGGCCCATTTCCTATCATCAGACGGTGGAGGTGCTGCGGCAGGCAGGCTATGAAATGCTGCTGCCGCCTCAGGAGCTGCTGAGCAACGCCACCAATATGGGGCATCCCGACGAGCTCTGGCAGTGGCTGCAGGAAAATGCAAAAGCTGCCGATTCTGCTGTCATTGCGTCGGACTCCATGCTTTACGGCGGGCTGATTCCCTCCCGCAAGCATGAGGTGACGGAGGCGAAGCTGGCGGAGCGGGTGGAAAACTTCGCTCAGCTGCGTAAGGACAATCCCCGGCTGCGGCTCTATGTGTTCGATTCCCTGATGCGGACTCCGGCCATGGGCAGCGAAGGCAATATTGAGGAGCCGGATTATTACGCGACTTACGGCTGGGATTTCTTCCAGTTCTCCCGGCTGGCGGATAAGCAGGAAACCGAAGGCCTGTCCAAGGCGGAGGAAAAACAGCTGCTTGCTTACCGCAGTGCCATTCCCGCTGAATACATGCAGGACTGGGGCCTGCGGCGGGCCAGAAATCTGGCCGCCACCAAACGGCTGATGGATTACGCCCAGGATGGGGTTATTGACTATCTGATTTTGGGGAGGGATGATAATGCACCTCTGAGCCAGACCCATCGGGAGAACCGGGAAATCCTGGCTTACGCCAAGGCCAACAATCTGCCCAAGACGAAGTTTCTGTCCATGCCGGGCATTGATGAGTTCAATGTGTTGCTCCTGTCCCGGGCGGTGAACGATATGAATTCGGAAATGCCCTTTGTCTATGTGGACTACAATCAGGGCATGGGGGGCGATACGGTGCCCGCCTTCTCCGATGAAAAGATTTCCGCCTCGGTGGATGCGGCTATTGCCATTGCCGGGGGACTGAAGGTGCCAAATCCGGCCCGGGCAGATTTCGTGCTGCTGGTAAATACCGACAAGAAGGGCAAGACCCTGAACACCCACAATATGTACCCCGATGGCGGCGAATTCCATCCCCAGCTTAAGGCGGACAAGAATACCCGCTACTTTGCGGGGCTGGTCGGTAATTACGTGGCCAAGGGTTATCCTGTAGGAGTGGCAGACATCCGCTACTCCAACGGCGCCGATAACGCCCTGATGGAACTGCTGCGGAAGCAGGAACTGCTCTATAAGCTGCAGGCCTATTCCGGCTGGAATACCGCCACCAATTCCACCGGCTTTGCCCTTGGCACCGGGATGCTGGCGCCAAAAATGACGGAGCAGGGAAAGAATAAGCTGCTCACCACCCGCTATCTGGATGATTGGGCCTATCAGGCCAATGTCCGCACCATGGTTGGCAGCGAGCTGGTGCAAAAATTTGGCACCGGCATGTACTATATAAGCCTGCAGGATAAGCTGGACTTTGCCGAAAAGCGCAATTCCGAACTGATGTGGGACTTTGCCGTAAAGAAACTGCCCCAGGATTATATCGCCCAGGGCTTTACCATAAAAAATCCCTGGCTGCGGATGTTTGAATGCGATATTGTGTGGAATAAGACATTGCAGAAATAAATACCTGCCACTTCAAAATCATGGATGATTTGCTCAAAATAAGGATTGTTTTCTCTTACTATTAAACCT
>NZ_JAILPX010000129.1 GCF_024699275.1 Selenomonas sp. | reverse complement strand
ATAAAGAAGTACATCGCAGAGCAGGAAGTCTACGCAAAAGCGGAAGACCAACCTAAGAAACGCTTCTTTTAGAAGCTAGCAGGTAACAGTGCTTGCGATGCCCGCCTTTTAGGCGTGCAAGTAATTGCCCTTATAGGGCTATGTCAAACCACCACTTGAAGTGGTGGTTGTGAATTAGCGGTACAGTCTGTTTCTGTAAGGAATCGTCCGTCCAAAGTCAGTTTGCCTTTGTGCAAAAGGTCATGCAGGTCAAACGTGGGTTCGTAGTCCATGGGATTGTCTATTTCCAGCAGGTAGTCTGAGGAAACATCAAAAAGTTTTGTCAGACGGCGTATAGTTTCCAGATTCGGCTCTAAAGCATCCCGTTCCAGTTTGGAATATTGGGATTGATTTATACCTAGCTTTTGGGCGACATCTGTCTGTAGCAGTTCCTGATGTAGTCTTAATCCTTTGATTCGTTTACCAAAGCTCATAGTTGTTCACCCCTATATCATATTATGGGTATGGGGGGATTGAGAGTTTTGAGTGGACTATTTATCTTGATATATTCAATAATTGAATATATCAAGATACGGAGGTGTGAAAAGGAATTTTGGACTCGAGGGGGAGTTTTGCTGGTATGTCAAAAAAGGATACGCTGTATGTTGTAATTCCGGCCTACAATGAACAGGACAATATTGAAAATGTAGTTAATGAATGGTACGAGGTATTGAAACTGGCGGGGAAGGACAGCTGTCCGGTTATTGTGGATGATGGCAGCAGGGATAATACTTATGAGATTTTGCAGGAACTGGCCAAGAGCCGTCCGCAGTTAACTGCTATCACCAAGCCGAACAGCGGTCATGGGGCGACAATCTTGTACGCCTATAATTATGCAGTACAGGCAGGGGCAGATTTTGTTTTTCAAACCGATTCGGATGGGCAGACCCGGCCTGCTGAATTCACAGAATTCTGGCAGCAGAGAAATGAATACGATATGCTTATTGGCCACCGTAACAAACGACAGGATGGCTGGTCCCGTATTTTGGTCACCAAGGTGCTGAAGCTGGTGGTGAAAATTTGTTTTGGTACGACGCTTACGGATGCCAATACTCCGTTCCGTTTGATGAAGGCAAGTGTTCTGCGGGAAGCATTGCCGCTTGTGCCTAAGGATTTCAACCTGTCCAATGTTATCCTCTCGGTGATTTTCGCCAAACAGCAGCGCAGGATTTGTTATCTGCCCATCACATTCCGTCCACGGCAGGGCGGCGTTAACTCGATTAACTTCAAACGCATATGTGGCATTGGCTGGCGTGCACTGCATGATTTTATGGTGATCAACAAGAACTTGAAAGCAGGATTAAGATGATGAAAAAGCAGTCTGTTTACCAGATGACCCTGTATTTGGTGGTTGGCGTTATGACTACGGCTGTAAATATTGTGTCCTATTATGCTTGCACAAGATGGGGGAATTTTCCCGTCATGGCGGCGACCGCAGCGGCCTGGCTGTTAGCGGTGATGTTTGCCTTTATCGGCAACAAATGGCTGGTATTTCGTTCGCGGAATTTGACGGCGGGGGTTATTACGCGGGAATTTTTTGCTTTTGTCAGCTGCCGGCTGGTTACGGGGATTATTGATGTTGTCGCCATGGGAATTTTTGTCGAGATGCTGGGCTTTCCGGATGTGCTGATGAAAGTGGCGGCAAATGTCATGATTATTGTCGGAAACTTTTTGGCCAGCAAGTATATTGTGTTTAGGGAGCAGGCGGATAGTTGTTCCGGGGAGGAAAGTCATGTTCATGGTTGAAAAATTGGCAAAGCGAAATGCTGTTACAGGATTTTTACTGGTGCTGTCCTTGCTGCTGGCGCTGGCAAATCCGATGAATCCCTTGGTTGAATGGCCAAGGACATTAACCGATCAGTCGGTATTCAGAACGGTGGCCATGGTTATGCAGCAGGGCGGTATGCCTTATTTAGATAGTTTTGACCATAAGGGGCCATTGCTGTTTGTATACTACTATTGGGGAATGAACTTATCCTATAATCATGGTGTATGGTTGTTTTGCTGGGCATCATTGCTGATTACGCTGGTGTTTATGTACCGCACGGCAAGATTGTGGCTGGCCCGTCCGCAGAGCTGCTTGGTGACAGCGGCAGGGACACTTCTGACACTGGGTAAATTTTATGAGCAGGGTGGTTTGACGGAAGACTTTGCCATGCCGTATATCGCTATGGCGTTATATTTTTTTCTGGGGTATTTTCAAGGGCGGAAACTCTCTGCAGGAAAATGGTTTTTGCTGGGCTGGGCATTTATGTCCGTGGCTTTGTTACGGGTCAATATGGTAGTGCCCTTTTTATTCTTTCCACCGCTTATTTGGCTGAAAGAAATATGGGCAGGCAAAGGGCGCCTGCTTATCAAGCCTGTCTTGGCTTTTGCCGCCGGTTTGAGTTTGTTAGGTGCGTTTGTGGCTTATTGGTTGTGGCAGGGAAATGCGCTTACAGCATGCCTGGCAGATTATATACAGTTTAATCTGGCATATTCTGCTGACCCGGAACGGGCTTCGCTGAAAAATAAAATCATGTCGTTAGTATATTTTGCCAAACAACCTGCTATTTTGCTGTCGCTGGTGGTGCTGGCAGACCGCTGTTTATTAACGGTAAAAAAGTGGTACTCTTTTGATTGCATGTACGTGCTGTATATTATTTTGGCGCTGCTGGCTATTTGCATTTCGGGGCAGCAGTATGGTCATTATGGAATGGTGCTGATTCCCTGCACGGTTTATCCTTTGGTGTTGCTGTTAAAGGGAGCTGCAGCAACGATATCCAGACAAAGATTGCGTGTGTGGCTTGGTTTATTGATGGCAAGTATGGCTCTGATGGCTGTTATGCCGCTGACAAAGCAGCTGTATGGATATTTCAAGACCGGTTATAATTTAAGGGACGTTCGTGCAGATAAAGACTGTGCTAATCTGCTGAATGAGATAGTCAGGCGGACAGATGAACAGGACAGGATTTCTGTCTTTGGCAATGATAATATAATCTATGTTGCCAGCAACAGACTGCCGGCGAGTGTTTACTCCTATCAATTTCCCATTGCGAATGTAGATAACCGCATAGGTGAAAAATATTTTGCGGATTTGCATAATAATAGACCAAAGATTATTGTTGTGGTAAGGCAAAAAGCAACAGCACCGATATTTTCTCGCTGGTCAAAGAAAATGGTTGATTTTTTACAGACAGAATGCTATAACGAAGTGTATAGTAACGACAAATATATAATTTATGAACAGCAGGGGAGCGGTGAAACAGATGGCAGGGGAATATGATTATCTTATTGTAGGCAGCGGCCTGTTTGGCTGTGTTTTTGTCCATGAAGCGGCGCTGGCAGGGAAAAAATGTCTGGTCGTGGAACGCCGCAGCCATGTTGGCGGGAATATTTATTGCAGCCAAAAGGAGGATATTAATATTCATCAGTACGGTGCACATATTTTTCATACGTCGGATAAGGAACTATGGGATTATGTGAATCAGTTCGTAGAATTCAATAACTATGTGAATTCCCCGGTGGCAAATTACAACGGTGAGTTATACAATCTTCCCTTTAATATGAATACCTTTGCGAAATTGTGGAATATCGCTACTCCGGCAGAAGCTGCCGCTAAAATCAATGAGCAGAAGCAGGCGATAAAGGGAGAGCCGCGCAACCTTGAGGAACAGGCCATTTCTCTGGTAGGAACGGATATTTACGAAAAACTGATCAAGGGTTATACGGAAAAGCAATGGGGCAGAAAGTGTCAGGATTTGCCAGCGTTTATCATCAAGCGTTTGCCGGTGAGATATACTTTTGACAATAACTACTTCAATGACCGTTATCAGGGGATTCCCCTTGGCGGGTATAATCGTTTGACCGAAGCGTTACTGGCTGATGTGGAAGTACGGACAGGTGTAGATTACAATGAAGAACGGGAAAAGTTCGTGGGGATGGCGGATAAAATTGTCTACACCGGAGCTTTGGATGCTTATTTTGGTTACAAACTGGGCGAGCTTGAGTATCGAGGCCTGCGGTTTGAAACGGAACGCTATGCGGAAATGAATCATCAGGGCGTGGCGGTTATGAACTATACATCTGCGGAAGTGCCCTACACAAGGAGCATAGAGCATAAGCATTTTGAATTTGGCAGACAGCCCGTGACCTATGTGACGAAGGAATATCCTGCTGCTTGGAAGCGCGGCGAGGAAGCATATTATCCCGTGAATGATGAGCGTAATCAGAAATTGTACAGTCAATATGCAAAAATGGCGCAGGCAGAGAAAAATGTTATATTTGGCGGCCGTCTGGCCGAGTATAAGTATTATGATATGGATGATGTGATAAAAAGTGCATTGGCAACTGTAAAAAAAGAATTGCAGGTAAAATGCTGACAAAAAAGTTAAAAAATGCAATAGTGACTTTTCCGAAAGCTATTGTCCCTTACGAAGAGATGCTGTATAATAAGGCGGTAAAAGTGAGAGACTGTATACTTGAGGAGAGGAGCTATTTCATGCTGGATCAGGACTTGCGGCAGATTGCGGAAGTCACCTATTTGAATACAGATAATACCTGGCGTTATCGGGGCATTTTGCATTTCTGTTACAAGCGGCATGAGCATATGCAGACCTATGTTTATCCGGAGGATATTTTTCACGAGCTGAAAAAGGATGAGCATTTTCAAAACTACACTTTTGAACAATTGGAGCAGGATTTGAAAATGCTGGTGGAGTGGAAAAATCTGATTCCGCATCAGGAAACAGGGCGCTCCAAGAGTATTGCGGACTTTAAGAAGAAGCGCTATCGTTATCAATGTACGCCTTACACGGTGGAAATTGAACGCATGGTAGAGAAATTGAAATCCCTGGGGGAAGAATTCAGCGGGTCTTTGGAGACTACGCAGTTCGACCGCATTTTGCGGGCACTCAGGGATTTTTTGCAGCCGGAAAAGCCCTTGACAGAGGCAGAACTAAACCAGACCTGGCTGGATTTGGAGCATTATTTTCATACGTTGGTGCAGAATGCTTCCGATTATCTGGCGCACTTAAAGAGTGCCAAGGTGGAGGAGCGCATGCAGACCACCGCCTTTATCGTGTATAAGGACAGGTTTACGCAATATTTGCAGACCTTTGTTATTGGCTTGCAGCGCTCGGCGCAGCGTATGGAGAAGCTGTTTAAGGCAAGCAGTTCTGATTTGGAAGCGGAGCTTTTCGGGCGGCTGGCGGATTATCAGCTCTCTATTCCCCGTTTGGGGGAGGAAAAGAGCCGGGAAGAGTATCTGGAAGATTTTGCCGAAAGCTTCACGGTGATGAAGGAATGGTTTATGGGCACGGCTTACCGTGATAGTGAGCTTTCGGCGCTGTCCAGGGAAACGGTGGACACCATTCGCCGGATTACGAAGTTTGCCCAACGGCTCGCTGAACAGCATCAGGCCTTTCGCAGCCGGAAGGCGGAGTGGCTGAGGCTTGCGGAGTGGTTTTCGCAAGTAGAGAGCAAGGCCGAGGCGGATGAGTTAAGTGCGATTGTCTTTGGCCCGCAGGGCGGTCGGCATTTTTACGCCGAGAACCGGGAGTCGGATGATATGCGCAGTCATATTATTGAAGAGACGCCTACGGTATTGGAGTTAAAACCCCGGGTCGCTGGCTATCGGGAACGGCAGAAGCAGGTGCCGATTAAGGAACATGGTGCGGCGAAGGAAAAAGCGCGGCAGGAATATCTTGTCCGGCAGCAGAAGCTGGCCGATTTTATGAATGGGCTGGAAGTGGATGGCTATATTGATTTTGCTGACTTGCCGGTGCTGAACCGTGAAGCACGGCAAATGCTGTTAGGCTGGGTGGCCAGAGCCCTGCATCGCAATCCTGTCCGCACGGAACTGGGCAGTACGGTAGAGCTTATCTACGACAAACAGGATAAGCGCCGGATTGTGCTTAACTGTGAAGACGGCAGTTTTTCCCTGCCGCCGATGAAATTTCGCCTACAGAAAGGAACCTCATAAAGATGACCGAACAGGAAGACCTTCGTCAGGCCGTCCAGGTACTAATGGAAAATCGCTGGGTTACCCGCAGGGATATGCCCGAAGAATATTTGCTTATTCGCCGTCAGGAAAAAATCCTGCGGCAATTTTTTCGTGACCGCTGCGGCTGGCCGCTAATCGTTACCGCGCAGTTTTATAAATTGGAGAAGATTCCCCATAAGCCAAGGACCTTTATGGGGCTGGAAGCCATGCAAAGCGCGGCAGACTATGTATTGCTCGCCTGTGTCATGGCTTTTTTGGAAGAATATGAAGCCGGCGGGCAGTTTTTGTTGGGGGATTTGGCAGAAGCGCTGCTCTCCTATTATCCGGAAGATGCCCTGACCCCGAAGCTGGTCTGGGAAGATTATAAGTGGCGCAAGGCGCTTATCCGGGTGATCAAGTTTTTGGCGGAGGCCGGCATTTTGCGCATTGTGGATGATGAAAGCGAGGCTTTTTTAAGTGTAGGCTTTAAGGATGGTGTGATGGAGGGGGAGGCGCTTTATGAGGTGACCTCTCTTGCCCGGTATTTTCTGCGCAGTTTTCCTAAGGAACTGATGGATTATCATTCGCCGCAGGAGCTTATCGGGGAGGATTTCTTCACGGACAGCAGTGCGGAAATGGCATTTCAGCGGGGTCGCCGTCATCGTATTTATCGGGAGGCGCTGCTCACGCCGGTATATTACCGTAGTGAGGGAACAGAGAAGGATTTTGATTATCTACGGCGGCATGGCGGCAAATTAGAGACGGATTTAGAGGAATATTTCGGTCTGCATATGGAGCTGTATGCCGATGCGCTTTTGGCGGTGTCCCATGAGCAGAATACTTGGTTTCGGGACAGTTTCCCGGTGCGGTTCCGAGGCATTCACGATATTATGCTGCATCTTTCCCATTATCTGCGCAATTTACCGGAGGTACCGGAGCAGCTGAGCCAGGAGGAATGGCAGGCGCATGTGGAGAAGCTAACGGCGGCTGCGGGACGCGGCTGGACCAAGGAATATCGGGAAATGAGCAGCAAAAGGCTTGCGGAAATCTTATTGCAGGAGCTGACGGCCTGGAGCATGGCTGAGATTCAGCAGGGCGTGATTACCCTGCTGCCGGCGCTCTATCGCTGCGAGGGTGTCTATCCTCATGATTATGATGGCCGTATGCAGGCAATAAAGACCAGCAAAAAGCGTTCCTTAGGCAAGGCAAAACAGGAGACAGCGGAGGATTTAGATGAGTGAGAGCAGATGGCAGGCCTACCGGGCGGGAATCTTAAATTATTGGTATTATGATGAGGCGGAGTTTTACTTTGCTGATGGACGGCTGCTTCTGCGCGGCAGCAACGGTTCCGGCAAGTCTGTGACCATGCAGAGCCTTGTAACCGTTCTTTTGGATGGGGTCAAGCGTGCTGACCGGCTGGACAGCTTCGGTTCCAAATCCCGCACGATGGACGATTACCTGCTGGGCGAAAAGGAAATCAGCGATTATGACGAGCGTACGGGCTATCTCTATCTGGAATACAAGCGGGAAAACAGCGACCAGTATATTACAACGGGGATTGGCCTGCATGCCAAACGGGGCAATTCAAGGGTGGATTTTTGGGGCTTTGTGCTGCAAAACGGGCGCCGCATTGGTGAGGATTTAACGCTTTATCACTTGGCGAAAAATCCGGAAACCGGCGCGGAGCAGAAGATTCCCCTTACCCGCCGGGAACTGGAAAATGCTATCGGTCAGGATGGCCGGGTGACTACGGAACAGCGTGAATACATGGCCATGGTGAATCAGTATATCTTTGGCTATGAGGATATCGGCAAATATGAGGAACTGATGAAACTGCTCATTCAGCTGCGCAGTCCGAAGCTTTCACGTGATTTTAAGCCCAGTGTCATTTATGAAATCCTTAATGCTTCTCTGCCTACATTGTCGGATGATGATTTGCGCCCTCTGGCTGAAACGCTGGAAAATATGGAAAAGACCAGACTGGCCATTGAGCAGTTGAAGCGGGAGCAGGGGGCTTTTACCGCTATTTGCCGGGCCTATACGGCCTACAACGAAGCCGTGCTGGCCGAGCGTGGGTTAGCGGCAGCTGAATGCCAGCGTACGCTGAACCGTCTGGTCAAAGAGGCGGCGGAAAAGAGCACAGCCTTGCAGGCGGCGAAGGAAAAGGTAACGGCTGCGCTCAATCGGCAGCAGGAGTTGACGGTAGAGGAGGCTGCTCTGCGGCAGGAGCAGTCCGACCTGCAGGAAAATGAGGCCTACAAGGCAACCGAAGCCAGACAG
Source organism: Selenomonas sp. (assembly GCF_024699275.1). The sequence continues at coordinate 4,904 of NZ_JAILPX010000129.1, read as the reverse complement.
AAAGCCACCGAACAGCTGGCTAAAGAAGAAGCGGAGAAAAAGCGCAAGGAAGACAGGCTGCTAAAAAAACGCCAGCGGGAACTGAAACTGGAAGAGCAAATGAATAGGGAAGAAGCCGAGCTTTTCCAGCAGGAAAAGTCAGCGCGGGAACTTTTGGCAGACTTGGATTATCTGGCGAAGCAGGCAGACTTTGCGGCTCACGATACCTTAAGTGCAGGCTTTGCTATCAAGGACAAGATGGCGGCGGAACATCTGCAGCTTTGGCAGGGGCAGCGTCGTCTTTATGATGGCAAGCTGCGGCAGCTGAGCAAGGCAATGCTGGGGTATGAACAGTCAGAGTCACGGTATCGGCAGGGAGAAGTGGCTTTAGGAGAAGAAAATCGCCGTTTGGACGATTACCGCCACGAACTTGGCAAATTACAGGAACAGCTGGAAGATGAACTGGGTGAACTGGTCAAAGCCTTCTACGAATGGCAGCAAGAGTGGCAGGGCGTAATAAAATTTGCCAAGGAACAGGAAAACAGCATGGCAGCCGGCCTCAGGGAGCTTTTTCAGAGTACCGGCTGGCTGGATATTGAGGAAATTTTGGAAACGGTGGTGGGTGAGCACCGCCGTCAGCTGGATACGGCCATTGGCGGCGTGCGCCTTAAATTGCAGGAGTTAAGCTGCCGTAAGGCCGAGGCCGAAGAGGAGCTTTCTGCCCTGCGGGAGGCGAAGGAAGCCGAACCGGAACTAGGGGAAGCGTACAAAAAGGCGCGGGAGAATTTGCAGGCGCAGAAAATTTCCTTCGTGCCCCTGTATGAAGCCACGGAGTATCGCAGCCATGTGACACCAGAGATGCGGGAACGCATTGAGTCGGCACTTATGGAAGCCGGGCTGTTAAATGCGCTGATATTGGAGAAAAATGACAGCGGCGAAAGTCTGCCGGAAGATATGCGGGGCGCGGTGCTCTTTGCCGGCAGTCCCGTGATGATGGCCGAATCCCTCTTTGATTATTTGGAACCGGTGGCAGGCACGTCCGGTATCAGCCGTGAGCGCATTGCCGAAGTTCTATCCGGTATTGCCATTAACGATGATGTCTATAAAGCTCAAGGCGGCATTACACTCAACGTCACAGCGGGAGCTTACGCCTTGGGCAATCTGGCGGGCTGCGCTGCCAGGCGTCCGGCAGCCCTCTTCATTGGCAGGCAGGCGCGGGAAAATTACCGCCGTCAGCAGATTGCGGTCAAGGAAGCAGAACTCCGTCAGTTAAATGACGAAATGGCGGTGCAGACTGGGCAGGAGCAAAAACTTTTACAGGAGGCCGCACAACTGCAAAAGGCTCGTCAGGAATTCCCCACGCAGGAATCAGCGCAAAAAATAAATGATGAAATCCGCCGCCGGGAAGGGGATATCAAGGCGCAGAAAGACCGCCTGGCAGAACTTACGGAAAAGCAGCAGGCGTTGAGCCAAAACTTGCGGGAGGAGAAAAAAGCCCTGCTTGCGGAACGGGGAGACACAAAGCTGGCCTTTTCTGCGGCAGCTTATGAGGAGGCCGAAAAGGCTCTGGTGGAATATGCTGAAGAATTGCATAAACTGACTTTGCTGCAGGCAGGCTATGCCCATCGGGCGATGTTGTTTGCTCAGCATGGGGAGGAAGCGGCTTATGTCCGCGAAGAAGTGGACAGTTTAAGAGCCGAAGTGGTGGATAAGGAATTGGCCATAGGCAAGCTGCAAAAGACCATTGCGGCTCTTGACCGGCAGCTATCGGAGCTGGATGCTGCCGGTCTCAAGGCGCGCATTGAAGCGGTCATTGCAAGGCTGTTGGCTATTCCCCGTGAACTTAGCATGGTATCCCGGGAACTGGGGCAGGCGGAACAGAGTCAGGAAATCCTTGCCGAAGAACTGGCCGTAAGCCTTCGGCGGCAGGAAATCTACAGAGCCTTGCAGGAAAAATGGCAGAAACTCTTAGCCGCTGAACAGCAGCGCGGTTTCCCGATAAATGAAAAAAAGACTCTGCGCGAGCTGATGTCGGCTAGGCAAAAGAACAGAGACAACAAATCTCTCCATTCGCTGGCGCAGGCGGTGGAAAATCAGTATGCCCAGCATCGGGATGAAATCGCCGAATATCGTTTTTCCTTGCGGGAAAATGTGGATGAACTCGGCGATTTGCCGGAAATCAGTGAAGCGGAAGCAGAACTCTTTAAGCCCCGTCTGGATAATCTGCGTGATTATGCCGTCCGGCAGATCGCTTTGACGGAAGCAGGGGGCAAGCTCATCAGTCCATATGAGCAGCTGGCGGCCTTAAAGGCGCATTTGGCGGAGCAGGAAAATCTGCTCTCTGAACAGGATAAGAAAATCTATCAGGAGATCATCCTAAACAGCATAGGCCGCACGATCAGCGATAAAATCTATGGCGCCGAGGATTGGATTAAAAAGATGAACCATCTGATGGCCAAAAGTGAAACCTCCAGCGCCCTGCGGTTCCGGCTGGAATGGAAACCGAACACGGGGGAAGACAGCGATAAGGAACTGGATACGGCAGAGCTGGTAGAACTACTCCATGCCGACCCGGATTTGATGAAGGACGAGGATATGAAAAAGCTGGAAGAACATTTTTCCACCCGTATCCGTCGTGCCAGAGAAGCTGCCGAAGCCGAGGAAAAGGATGCCGAAGCCTTTGCTGCTTCCGTGCGCGAACAGCTGGACTACCGCCAGTGGTTCCGCTTTCGGCTTTACTATGACAAGGGTGAACAGATTCAGCGACGGGAGCTTACGGATAAGGCGTTTTTCCGCTTCAGCGGTGGCGAAAAGGCTATGGCCATGTATGTGCCGCTGTTTTCCGCAGCGTATTCCCGTTATCTCGATGCGGGCAAGGATGCGCCGCGCTTAATTACGTTGGACGAGGCCTTTGCCGGAGTAGATGAACAGAATATGCGGGATATGTTCCGGCTCGTGGAGCAGATGGGCTTTAACTACATCATGAACTCACAGGCCATCTGGGGGGATTATGATGTGGTGCCCAGTCTCAATATCTATGAATTACTGCGTCCCCTGAATGCCAATTATGTGTCGGTATTAGGCTATCATTGGGATGGAAAGGCTCGCAATATCATGTTGGAGGGAGATTCTTGAACAGCGTTTTATTGCAGGAAGCACAGCAGTATTTTAAGAGTCATCCCATTATGCAAAAAATAGCCTTGCTTTACTGTCAAAAATATCGCAGTCTGGGGCATTTTGGCGGCATAGCGGTGCTGAAAAACTTGCATACAGAAGAACGGCAGGATATTGCCGCCTTCCTGCGGCGGGATTGTCCGATGGCTGCCCGCATCAGCTACAAGGAGTTTTCTGCCGCCTGGGAGAAAACCCGCTATAGTGATATTCCTTTGGCAGAGTTTCTTCTGTCCTTGCAGCCGGCAGGTTTTATGACCAGGCGGGAGGAACGGGAAAGCGCGCTGAATCTTAGAAAGAGTATTCTTGTCCGGCTGCAGAATGCCTGTACGGGCAAAGCTGCTGTCCGTTGGTTAACAGCTTTGCAAAATCGGGACTTGCATTTGGCGCAAAAGGAATTCTATTTGGATGAACAATTGCTCTCCCTGACAGCCAGGGCACTGAGCAATCTGCCAGCTGACTACGAACGGCTGCCCCTCTTTGCTAACCGCATCTGCGGCAATCCCCATGCTTTTGACCAGAGTGAACAGGCCGGACGGTTATTTATACAGGCGCTGGCCTTTTTGCAAAGGGAAAAAGTGCCGACAGATGCCGATGAGCGTACCCGGCTGCTCTATTATTTTCATATTATCCGGGACGATATCTTAAACTTTGCCACGGTATATGGTTTGCAGGCTTATTGTAAGGAGGGCAGGGAAATTTCTTATTGGAGCGCAAGCGCCCATACCTTCTCTCCACTGAATATTCCTTTGCGGGAAATTGCCTGGGCAGAGAAAATCACGCCTCTGACGGGAAAGGATATTTACATCGTGGAAAATTCCGGTGTCTTTTCGGCGCTGGTGGACGAGTTGCAAAAAAGACAGTGCATTGTGCCGCTGCTGTGCCTGCACGGACAGTTAAAAGCGGCCTCGTGGGCACTACTAGACAAGCTCTCGCAGTCAGGCTGTAACTTTCATTACGCCGGAGACTTTGACCCTGAAGGAATAGCCATCGCCCAGCGGCTGTTATACCGTTATGACAGCGCAAAACTATGGCATATGTCGGTGGACGAGTACAACCGGGCCACATTGGATTTGCCGGAAACGCGGCTAAAGAAAATCCCCAGTCCTGTTCATCCGCAGCTGCAGGATTTGGCAGCTGCGATGCAGAATAGATGCAAGGTACTTTATCAAGAGAGTTTGCTGCCAGAGCTAGCGCATGATATTGTTGACAGTTAGAGAAGAAAACAGCTACGGATTCGATTTGTATGATAATCGGTGCTAAATGTCACATTGACGTCACAAACGGCTGGTAGAATGAATATGTTAATCGGCTGTTAACAGGAAGATGAACATGTTCAGGAGGTTTACCATGAAGAAAATTTTTGCAGCATTTGCCGCCGTTCTGATGCTGGCTGGTGCAGTTCCTGCACTGGCAGCGGGCAGTAATGGGGAAGCTCGTCCGGACTATTGCTGGCAGGATGCAGATAATCAGGCAGATGATGGCTGGTACTGTGGCGGCCGTGGCCACGGGCAGAGAGGCTATTGCTGGAATGATGGTGATGCACGAAATCGTTGATTGACGTAAAAAAGCAGGCCAACTGGTCTTATGGGACCCGTTGGCCTGCTTTTTTGTTTATTTCTTCACCACTTCCGGTGCGGCACCTTCTTCGATGCAGGCTTTGGTGATGATGACTTTACGTGGTTCGTTGGATTTGGGGATATCGAACATGACATCGAGCATGATGTCTTCGATAATTCCCTTGAGCGAACGGG